>DIMZ01000089.1 GCA_002425825.1 Cloacimonetes bacterium UBA5553
TGTCGTTCCCGAGCAGTCGGGAATCCAGCCCTTCTAATTGCTCATAGCACAACATTAGCATTGCACCATCCACCTATAAAACATTGAGAAAGACTTCCGGGCAGCATCCACGATTCTTGGGTATTACGAAAGAAACTCTAAACCTGCACACAAGGAAGCCCCAACAATAATTAGGTATATCATAGTTGTGATTTCCTCTGCCATGAATTTATGCAACTGAATCTTGAGCAACTCTGCTAAGCACCTCACCCGATTGCGGGTAGCAAAGACAGTATGCAAAGCTACTAAACAAAGAGTAATGGCTTTATACGAAACGGTTAATAGCTCACTGAATAATCACGTGGGGATGTGAGAAATGCCAATACGCTTGACAAGTTTCTCACACCGAATTGCCTGGAAGAAATGAATAGTAACGCTGGAGATACAATGAATACAAGCGCAATGAATGCCTTTTTGTCCGACTTGAAAGCCTATCAGAATCCAGTGAAAGCCGCGGGTGCTATGGGCTTTTTCCAATGCGGAAAAGGTGGATATGGTGAAGGCGACAGATTTTGGGGTTTAACCGTTCCCCAGCAGCGAGAGGTATGCAAAGCGCATTACAAACTGCTAAACATTAGCGAATTAGCCGAATTGATAAAGCATGAAGTGCACGAGGTGCGGCTCTCCACGCTGATGATAATGGTGATGCAATACAAAAAAGCGAAGGACATTGCCACTCGTGAGGCGATAATAAGCACCTATCTTGCTTCGGTGAAGTACATTAATAACTGGGATTTGGTGGACACCAGCGCACATTACACCCTGGGCGAATGGCTGCTGGACAAAGACTGGAGCATACTAAAGGAAATGGCAAATAGTGAGCATCTCTGGACTCAGCGCATTGCTATAATCGCCACCCACGCCTTTATCCGTAAAGGTATATTTGAGCCTACCTTCACCCTGTCCGACATCCTGCTGCACCACAAGCATGACCTTATCCACAAGGCTGTTGGCTGGATGCTGCGCGAGGCTGGCAATATGGACTATATGGCAGAATATAACTACCTAGTTCCGCGCTACAAAGAGATGCCGCGCACTATGCTCCGCTACGCCATCGAGAAGTTTGACGAGCCCGTTAGACAGCAATTCTTGAAGTCATTGATATAGCTGCTTAACTCCAGGCGTGTAAATTCTGCATTTCGCAAATCAAGCGTCAAGATGACGCTTCTACCTTGCACGCATTAGAGTATCATTGCAGATTCATTGCAGGTTTTATCTGTAATAAACCCGTAATGATAGTGCAGATTATCCATGGATAAAAAGCAGGAGCAGGCTACTTTGCCTGCCCCCGTTATACGTTTTGTATCTGCTACTTTTTTACAGGTGAGTTATTTACGATGAATGTAATTACGCCCAGATTGGTTGTTTGCCCGGCGGTGGGGAATGAAAGAGTAAAGGTGTTTTGGCTAATGTATGAAGTTTCATTGAAGTAAGTAGAAGCCCGAACGTTATTTAGCACGCTATTAGGTGCACCGCTAATAACCATAACACCGCTGCTGTCTGTTTCGGTAAACATTTCCTGCTGTCCACCTCCACCTTCCTGCATGAAGTTCACCCAGGCGTTGGTAATCAGATTGCCATTGTTGTCTTTACAAATAGCGGATATCATACCGCCATCGCCCACAATAATGGGATTTGTAATGGTTAGAACCTGTCCGATTGCGGGTTCGGTAAAGCTTACAGGATTCGAGTATTTTCTATTGCCGTGATATCCGGTGGTGAATGTAACGCTAACCGCTGCCTTGGAACCGTTGCTGTAGATACGAGCGGAGAAATAGCCCTCGGCATCAGTAGAAAAACTGCCATACTGCTCGCCGGTTACGGATTTGTTTATATCGCCCCAACCGCTGGCAAAGGGGGTGTTGTCGCTATTTAGAATCCTTCCCTGAAGGATGAAGCTGTCGTCGGTCATGACAAGCGTGCTAACCGTATTGCTCTGTCCACCGGCAGGAGTATTTATAATGGGAGAATTGGCGGCAGTGCTGTTTTGTCCCAAATATGCACGCAATCTCACCTGAGCATTGGCTTTCACGCTAATGGAGAAATAGCCGTCGTTATCGGTATAAACGCGGGTGTAGCCAGCATAATCTACTCCGGTGGCTACTAACTGCGCACCAACAACAGGAGCACCATTTGCGCTGTCCCACTTTACGTAACCCTGCAGGGTCGATTGGTCACTTACAGTAATGGGATGGTCAAAGTTCCAGTAAGTGAAGTGCGAAACCTCACCTTCGTAGGTGTTGCCCACTTTCGTGGCGGTTCCTTCGGCTATCCAGGTGCCCTGAACTTCATCATAATACCACAAGGGGATGGTAGCGGGGGCATTGGCAAGAAGAGCCCATGGGATTGGGGCTTTCAGCTCTGCGGTTTTGCCAGGAGCGAGCTTTAGAGGGCTGTCGGCTTTGGCATTGTCAAAAAACTTGGCGGAAATGAAGCCGTAGGATTCAAATGCGGTGGTTTGACCGTTCATTATACCGCTGAAGGTTCCCGGAAAGGCTTCCAGATTCTCAGCATTGGTGGGGTCAAAATACTTCATTTCGGCTCTTACAGTTCCGGTGAAAGGCACATTGTTGGCATCCACAAAGGCGTTGGCAGGTAATATAACTTCTGCTCCGCCTTCGTTAACTGAGCCTCCGCTANNCGGGAAGGGTTGCAGTAACCGCCTGGAACATCGTGCAGCTCAAGTAAGATGTTTTGGCATTTATTACGTCCACAGTTTTCTGTAGAGAGATGAATCCTGTTTTTTCGAAATCAACTTTCACATTTGTCCCGGTGGGAACGTTGTTCAATTGATACATGCCAAAGGCATCGGTGGTGGTGCTGATAGTTCCGCTTTTAACCGTTACTCCAGATAGGGCGGCTTTGCCGGGAGCATATACAGAACCGGTTATAACGCCACTGGGAGCAGGGGGAGTGGAAGGAGTGGTGGGTTTGTCCTTTTCACAGGCACTGAATCCCATTAATACTAACAACAAAAGCAGGCTAAGGGAGACTACACTGCTTAACTTTTTCTTCATGATTCCTCCTTTTAGGGCATGAAAAATAGCTATTTAGCATATCAGTATCAAGCGCTTAGACTTGGCACTAACATCATGCTGGCTAAATAAAGTGCTAAAGGAATACTTGTCAAGTGTTTTGATGCGATTTATGAAAGCAGGTTCTGTTACAAGGCTATACTTTGACCGATTCACCTGGTTCATTATTGAATGCAGTTGTTACTCCATCTGATATTCCATAACTCCATAGCTACCTGCAGGCTATTACCCTATAAAAACCCCTAAGCCACGTAGTGGATACATATTGCGTGGCAGAGGTGGTGTGGAAGCTGGCATAATTCCAGCTATCAGGGGAAACAGAATAAAACACCTTGTAATAAACAGCATTGGGCACAGGATCCCAAGTAAGCACTATCTGCCCATCCGTTTGGGCTATGCTCACTTGTGGGGCTAACAGGCTGCTAACTATGGGCAGAAAATCACCTTCATCGGCACCAATGTCGGGATTGCTACCGCGCAAGTCTCCCTCAAAGTCGTAGTTAAAGCCTGCAATTGGGATTGCTCCCCCCTCTACTGCTGTGGGTATCTGGGGATTTATCTTCAGGTTAAAGGGACTAACGCCGCTTACAAAGGGCACGTTTTCCGTAAACGAATTTTGGTCTCTGGCACCGCTGATTGCCTGATAGCTATCCAGAGTGTTATACAAAACGCTGCGGATACGTACTACAGCTCTGGAGGAACTACCCGGCAGAACATAGAAGATATTGCCGTTGCTAAGACTTGATATCTCTGATAGCCCTGTGCTGGTTTTCCAGATACACGCTGCCATAGCCGTGCCGATATAAGTGCTGATTTTATTCACAAATATGTTATTACGAATATCGATGCCGGCACCACCGCTTATATACAATGCTGCGCTCTTGCAATCGCCATAGCCGATATCTGTGCCTGGGTCAAGTAGGATGCTGTTGTGATACACTTGAATGTTTAAACCGCTTGCCAGGTGAATCCCGATAATGTGGATGCTTTCGCTGCTATAGGGATTGGTGATGCCAGCTATCATATTATTATAAATCTTGTTTTCACTCGCGCTGGATACATAAATCCCGCACACTTTTGAACTGCGTGAACCTGTGTGACTAATGTCCATTACTTTATTTGCACTAATAGTATGGTTATGTGCGCGGGCATATATTCCGTAGATATCTCCCACCGATACAATGTCCCTTACCGTGTTGCCGTGTAAAGTATGGGTTCCCGAATCAAGGTATATGCCATAGACATCAGAATAGTTTGTAGCAGTTAGATTCGAAATATTATTGTTTAGCATCTGCGAGCCACCGGACATATAAGCTCCATACACAATGCTTTCAGAGCTTTGGCAATTCTGAACTGTGTTGCTGGTAAAAGTCGCGTTATTGCTATTCGAATATAGCCCGTAGAGGTTTCTGCTTGTATTGCCGTTTTGGATGGTGTTTTCCGCTACATTATAAACACCCGCTCCCCAACCACAGTAGATGCCATACATGTCCTGGTTGGACACTGAATTTAAGGTAAGTGTATTACCCGCTATCTGCAACGAAGCATTAAAGGCATAAATGCCATATTTCCGGCTGTTGGAGATATTATTGCCGGCTATCCTGGCATTCTTTGTTTCCAGATATGAATTGCTTCCGCCACTTACATATATCCCGTTAAATGCACCGGCAATTGTGTTATTGGCTATCAGCAAGTTGTCTGTTGCTCCCTCCACTAATATGCCAAAGTTCTGCGTAGATGAATAAGGCAGGTTTATGTTGCAGTTGTTAATGCTAATGTTCTTTGCTTCATTTGCCACACTTCCCTGAACCCAGATGCCATATTGGGCAGTGCTGGAATTAAAACTTATCTCCTCTATGCTTATATAGTCTGAGCCTACCAGCTTCAAGCAGGCACTACTGGATCCACCCGTAGCGTTTATAACCGGACTGAATCCCGGAGCAGGCTTTATCACGATAGGCTTGTCTGCATGGCCGGTGGCAGTAATAGCAGGATAGTTACCGGTGAAGCTATTTAGATTCAGATACACATATAGTCCTCCATCTCCCACTCCCCGCAGGTTCAGGGCATCTATCGCCAGATTGAGGTCGGCATAATGCGCTCCCGCGCCACCTACCAATATAAAGCCCGATAGAGGCGGAGCAACAGTGGTGAAATTGCGCACGGGACTGCTGTTGTTATCACCCATGCTGTTATATGGTGCGATGCGCCAATAATACTGGGTGGAATATTGCAATTCCAGGTTTTGGCTATACACATAGCCGATGTCTGTGCCATTGTGAATATTAGTGGGCGGATTGTTGGTGCCCAAATACAGCTTGTAACCGGTAGTCCAACCGCCGTTGTCCTGCCATGAGATAGTGCTGGGATTGGCTACATTCTGAGCATTATTGGCAGGAGCGGAAAGCTGCGGAGCAGTTGGCACGGCACTTACTGCCGGGGCTGCAAAGGTGTAAGTGGCACCCAATGCGGGGTAAACAGACTGAGTAATTCTGCATTTATCGGTATTGGCTGTTCCGGCTTCCGACATAGCCCAATTGCTGTAAACCTTTCTGTTTATCCAGTTTGTTGCACTCGTTGCCGGTGCAGAGCGCAAGCCAACATCGAACAATCCTTCATAACCTGCCGTGGAGGTAATGCTGCCATATTGGATTTCTACATTGTTGCTTCCTTCCAATAGCCTTATCTGAAAGTTATAGCTATCACCTGCACCTGCCGCACCATACTTCTTGTAGTTTTTCCACTGCACTACACACATTCTGAAAGGTGCATTGCCGTAAGAATGAATGCGTATCTCGGAACCGGTTTGCGCTTGCAGATCGGCAGCCAGACCGGCTATTCTGCTAACCGTGAAGGGAACTGTGTGGCTCATTACAGATGAAATAGGTGTGTAGCTACTGGTGCTGCGCATATTTACTGCGGCATCTGTCAATTGAGACTGCCCCAAAGCTATCCAGCCATTGGCAGAAACGCCCAGCCTGTCAAACCTGTAACCGCTTAAGTAGAACGAAAAGCCTATCGGAAAACCGATGCCCGATGTGTCTGAGTTTCCCAGTGGTAAATCAGGATTTAAAAAGTTCTGATTATCTGTGCTGCTGTTACCCAAAACTACGCCATCGGTAATCTCGGTATAATCCCAAATAGAATAGCCAAATGTGTAGCTCGTTAAACTCGTCTGCGCCAACAAACCGAACACTGCAAACAATACAAAAACCAAAGTCATAATCCATTTCATACTTACTCCCATATCTACTTCTAATCTGCTGTAGGGGCTTCGTTTGTGCCCAGTGTCGAAACTTACATTACATACCTTTATGTCAAACAAATTATGCTGCTTTGTTATTACTAACATCAAACCTTGTTCCTAGCTGCTTCCTTGCTGCTATCCT
>DIMZ01000100.1:0-7528 GCA_002425825.1 Cloacimonetes bacterium UBA5553
CACTTTTGAAGTTGGTGAATATACCCAGGTTTGGTCTAATGAAAACTTCATGCCTGTTCTTGGCTGGAATACCCACACCTTCACGTCTCCCTTCTTCTGGGATGGCGCATCCAATATCATAGTTGATATCTTAACAGACCTTATCCCCGTTGCTTATACCCAGAACGCTTCTGTGTATAATAGCGTAACTGCATTCAATGCATCTCTGAGATATCAGAATGATACTTTACCCGCAAGTGCTGCCACCACAGGAACCACTTCTACCAGCCGCAGCAACATGCGCTTCAACATGATTATCTCCGATACAGGCTCCCTGAGCGGAACCGTTACCTCCGGTGGATCACCTCTTGCCGGTGCAACAGTTACTGTTGAGAATTCTGTATTCACCACCACTACATCCGCAACAGGAACATACAGCCTGCCTTTCGTGCCGGTTGGAGCCCAAGTGGTTACCGCCAGCAAGTTCGGATACTATCCTGTTTCTCATAATGTAAATATCATCGAAGACCAGGCTTCAGTTCAAGACTTCGCTTTGTTAACTCTTCCTCAGGTAACTCTTACCGGCAGAATAGTTGGCAGCGATCAGCCTACAGTTGGTCTTCCCGGAACCATCGCCTTAACAGGTTACCAGGCCTATAATGCAACCGCTAATGCCAGTGGTATCTTCACCATCAGCAACGTTTATGCAAACCAGACCTATAACTACGTTGTTGGCGCTGCCGGCTATGCCAATACCAGCGGTCAGGTTGCTGTTGGTTCAGTTGATCTGAATCTTGGCGACGTTATCGTGAATGAAATTGCCAATCCTCCAAGTGGAGTAGTGGCTAATGAAGCTGCTGATTTCACTAACGTTTCACTTACCTGGAACGCACCTGGAACAGGCCCTTCAGGATTCTTTGATGACTTCGAATCATACGACAACTTCACCCTCACCTTTGCTCCCTGGACATTGGTTGACGTTGACCTCAGCACCACCTACGGATTCAGTGGAATCACCTTCCAGAATTCCGGTGCTGCCATGGCATACATCATCTTCAATCCGAGTGCAACCACACCTGCTCTTGATACCCCTGTTCATGGCGGAGCCAAGATGGCAGCAAGCTTTGCTTCCACCACACCTCCTAACAATGACTGGTTAATCACCCCGCAGGTTACCGGTGCCACACAGATCAAGTTCTGGGCACGCAGCTATGTGGCAGATTATGGTCTTGAACGCTTCAAAGTTGGTGTATCCACAACCGGAACCGCCCCTGCGAACTTCACCATCATCAGCGGCGCCAACTACATCTCCGCTCCTGTGGATTGGACTGAATATACCTATTCTCTGGCTGCTTATGTCGGTCAGTCCATTCGCTTCGGCATTCAGTGCGTTTCAAACGATGCCTTTATCTTCTTTGTTGACGACATCTATGTTGGAACCCCTGCTGCTGCACCAGTGTTTGCTCACGTTCCTGTGAATGAAACCGGTATCGGCCGCGAGCTTGTAGCAGTGAACAACAGCGTTGCTAATAACACCCAGCCCACCAGATCACTTCAGGGCTACAAGGTGTATCGCAACAGCAGTCTGATTGCCACGCTTAGCAATCCTGCAACCCTGCAGTATGAAGCCCTGGCTCTTACTCCCGGTCAACATACCTTCACTGTTACCGCATACTACACCAATGGCGAATCTGTGCCTGCCGGCCCTGTTACGCTTAACGTAACAGCTCCGCCCGCACCTCCCACAAACCTGAGTGCAAACGTAACCGGTAGCTTGGTAACCCTTAACTGGGTAGCACCTACCACTGCTTCCTTAACAGGTTTCAAGGTGTATCGCAATGGTACAGTTATATCCACTATTACCAATCCTGCCACAATCACTTTTGCCCAGGCAAACGTGCCTAATGGCGAGTATGTATATGGCGTTTCCGCTACTCATGATTTCGGTGAATCTGTAATCGTTACCACCACTGTGAATGTGCAGGTTACTCTGGCTCCTGCCTTCTTTACCGAGACATTCGAAACCTATGAAAACTTCAGCCTGACCTTTGAACCATGGACACTTCTGGATCGTGACGCATCCACCACATATGGCATCCAGAATGTAGAATTCACCAATTCTGAAAGTCCAATGGCGTATATTATATTCAATCCGAGTGCAACTACTCCTCCCATAACGTCATTAACACCTCATGGTGGAGACAAGATGGCTGCAAGTTTTGCTTCAACCACACCTGCAAACAACGATTGGATGATTACTCCTCGCGTGCACTTAGGCACCAATAGCGCAGTAAGATTCTGGGCAAAGAGCCACACTGCTCAGTATGGTTTGGAACGTTTCCAGGTTGGTGTTTCTACCAATGCCAATATCTTCTGGCAAACCTTCCAGTTTATTAGTGGTACCAACTATGTTGAAGCTCCTGTAGAATGGACTCAGTTCACCTACGATCTCTCTGCTTACGATGGACAAAGTATCTACATTGCCATTCGCTGCGTATCAAACGATGCATTTGTGTTCTACGTTGATGATTTCAGCATCCACGGTGTAGGCGGTAGCGTGTCGAATGAAGACCCAATCGTTCCCGTAATTGCTACAGAGCTTAAGAGCAACTATCCTAACCCCTTCAACCCCGAGACCAACATCGCTTTCAGCATGAAGGAAGCCGGTGCCGTTACCTTGGAAGTTTACAACGTTAAAGGTCAGCTCGTAAGAACCCTGATCAACGACGTGAAAGCTGCCGGTAACCACACTGTGGTTTGGAATGGTAAAGACAACAACGGTCGCAGCGTATCCAGCGGTATTTACTACTACAAGATGAATGCCGGCAAATACAGCAGCACCAAGAAAATGATCATGATGAAATAAGTTAACTGCGAAGTTAACTAATAGCATAAGCCCCGAGCATAACGTTCGGGGCTTTTTTTGCCTCTCTGAGGCTGCCCGCTCAGGTCTTCCTTGCTATCATTACAGTATCATTACGGATTCATTGCAGGTTTTATCTGTAATAAACCTGCAATGATAGTGCAATTCATTCAGGTATCCTACACATGAAGCGGGAGGCTGATTATGCAACCAAGTCCGTTGGTTTTTATATGCTTCAATCTTGACAAACATGTACATCAGGTTACTATATTAGTACTTACAATAAATGGAGATACATCATGAATAGATTGTTTAGAACAGATTTAGCAGATAAAGAGCCCTCGGTGGTTTCCGTTCCCATCCGTAAGCGGATGATGTGTTTAAATGAAAGCTGTCTCGACCCTTTCCAGGCAATTCGAGACCAGTTTCTTGCCCGCATGGAGGGGATTAGATTAAATCGTTATATTTCGCCCGTTACGCAGGAACTGAACGCCAAGCTTGCCGCGTATGTGGGCTGTGGGATAGCCAAAGAAAACGTAGTGTGGGGTAACGGTGCGGATGATATGCTCTACCACATATTTCTTAGTGTTCGTGAGGATGCCACCTCATTTGCGGTTAGCCCCGCCCCCTCATATTTTGACTACAAGACTTTCTGCGAAGCTGTTGGATTGGGCATAAAGTTTGTAGAATTGGAAAAAGATTTTAGCTTAGACGCTGAAAAGTATCTGCAGCTTGCTTCCCATCCCGATTGCAAACTGGCTATCCTGTGCAACCCCAACAATCCCACAGGTAATCTCTTCCCCAAGGAGCAGTTGCGCTACATTGTTGAGAGCCTTCCCGATAAGCTGGTGCTAATAGACGAAACTTACTATGAGTTCTCGGACAGCACCTTTGCCGGAGAGCTGAAGCAGCACCCCAATCTAATTCTAACCCGCTCATTCTCAAAGGCATTCTCTGGAGCCGGCTTACGCTTCGGCTATGCCATATCTTCTGCCGATAATATCTACAATCTGCGCAAGGTGCTCACCACCTTTCACACCAGTGTGTTAAATCAAGCATTTGCCCTCACAGTGCTGGAAAACGTGCCCCTCTTCTGCGAACAGGTGCTGGGAGTAATAAAACTGCGTGACGACATGTTCGCGCGGCTAAGCTCGCTTCCGGAAGTGAAGGTATATCCATCGGCTACAAACTTTCTAACCTTCAGTATTGGAGACAGAACCCCAGAGCTGTTTAACTATCTAAAGGATAGGGATATTGCTCTTCGCGATGTGGGAGCTCACCGCCGTTTGCAACACTGCCTGCGTGCTACCCTTAGCTGTGAGGAAGATAACGAGGCTATGTATCAGGCTATAGTGGACTTTCTTGCTGATGCGCCATAAGCTTTACCCATAAAGCATATAAGTACCAGAACACATACAAACTGCGCGTGCAGTTGCATGCCATACGATCCTTGCGTTATTGTGGCGGAATACGATAAGATTTCGCTTTACTAAAACAGAGCCGTTTAAATAATGACAATGGCGATGAATAGATAATAACAAGATAAGATAAAAGGAAGTATGAACATGGCTAACCAGAAAGCTCTGGACAAGCTGAAGGCAAAACGTGCCGCTGCCCTTCTGGGTGGTGGCGAAAAGCGTATTGCCGAACAACATGAGAAAGGCAAGCTAACAGCAAGAGAACGTATTGCCTTACTTGTTGATCCGGATAGTTTTGAAGAGTTTGATATGTTCGTAACCCATCAATGCACAAACTTCGGCATGGAGAATTATATCCATCCTGGAGATGGTGTGGTAACGGGTTGCGCTACAATCAACGAGCGTGTGGTGTATATCTTTGCGCAGGACTTCACGGTATTTGGTGGCTCGCTATCCAAAACCTATGCCGAAAAGATATGTAAGATTATGGACATGGCACTAAAGAATGGCTGCCCCTTAATTGGGCTGAACGATTCCGGCGGTGCACGCATCCAGGAGGGCGTGGATGCCCTGGCGGGATATGCGGAAATCTTCTGGCGCAATGTGATGTCCAGCGGGGTTATACCCCAGATATCTGCCATCCTGGGCCCCTGTGCCGGTGGTGCTGTGTATTCTCCTGCCATTACCGACTTTGTGATAATGGAAAAGAACAACAGCTATATGTTCGTAACCGGGCCGAAGGTGGTTAAAACCGTGCTGAATGAAACTGTGTCCATCGAAGACCTCGGCGGGGCCAAGATTCATGCCAGCAAGAGCGGTGTGGCGCACTTTATCTCCAATAACGAAGAAGAAACAATGATGCTGATAAAGCTGCTACTCAGCTATCTGCCGTCTAACAACATGGAAGACCCGCCCTGTATTCCTACTACCGACCCCATTAACCGTAGCTGTGACACGCTAAACGACCTAATCCCCGAAAACCCAAACAAGCCTTATGATATACTCGACCTTATCCACCCGATTGTGGATGATGGCGAGTTCTTACAAGTTATGAGCAATTTTGCCCAGAACCTGGTGGTGGGTTTTGCGCGTATGAATGGGCATTCGATAGGCATTGTTGCCAATCAGCCCAAGGTTTTGGCAGGTGTGCTGGATATAGATGCCAGCATCAAAGCAGCGCGTTTTGTGCGTTTCTGTGATGCCTTCAATATCCCTCTGGTGGTGTTGGAAGACGTTCCCGGCTTCCTTCCCGGCACTTCGCAGGAGCATAACGGCATAATTCGCAATGGTGCCAAGATGCTATTTGCCTTTGCCGAAGCCACTGTGCCCAAGATAACCGTGATAATTCGCAAAGCCTATGGCGGAGCATATTGTGTGATGAACAGCCGCCATATGCGTGCCGACCTGGTGTATGCCTGGACTTCAGCCGAGATAGCTGTGATGGGGCCTAAGGGTGCTGTGGAAGTTATCTTCCGCAAAGAAGCAAAAGAATCCGAAGACCCAAAGGCTACTCTATTGGCTCGTGAGGAAGAATATCGAGAGAAGTTTGCCAATCCCTATAATGCCGCAGAGCGCGGTTTTGTGGATGACGTGATTGAGCCTGCGCAGACGCGCTTCCGGCTTATCCGTGCCCTGGAAATGTTGGCAAACAAGAAAGACAGCATCCCACCGCGTAAGCATGGGAATATGCCATTGTGATTAGCTATGAATAGACATATAGTACTAATCGCATTACTGTGCCTGTTGTCAGGGGCTATGTTAGCGCAAGCTACAGAGCTTCCTGCAGAACCATTGCAGCAGGTAGTTCCCGATAGCCTTCAACTGCAAAGAGAAAAGGAAATTAAGTCCGAATACGGCTTTAGTGATACAAACTCGCTGGAGGAAGTGGCAAGGAAGCTCTTGGTAGCCGATTTCGACCGCTGGAAAAAGTATCTGGGCTTAGAGCCGGAAAACAAGAAGCTGAATGGGCTTAGCCTGGCAAAACTCGGCATAACCCCTTANNTTTACTGGCAAAGCAGTATAGTGATTTGGGCTTCACCGAGCTTTCTACCTTGTCAGAGGTGTCAGCCAGCCTGAATATGCCAATAAAGAAGCTAAAACAGATGATGGATTTACCGGAACCTGTTTCTCGACGTTGGGACAGTGCCTCTTTGCAGGCATTGGATTTCACTCCGCAGATGATAGAGAAACTGCATCAGGAGTTTACGGACAATAGCGTTGCCTATGGCGCTAGTGTTACCTTGGTAGGAATGCTAACCGTGTTTTTGGCTTTGTTGGTTACCAGCCTGGTGATTAGCCAATTGATTCATCTAAACCGTAAGCCAAAGCCCAGACAAGCCGACATCACCATTAGCGCAAAGGGAAAGCTGCAAAGCGCATCGCCTACCCTGAATCAAAACGTGATAGTGGCAGCTATTACTGCTCTGCATATTCACCGTCAATCCATTGAAGACCGACGCCGTTTAGTGCTCACCTTCCGTAGAACTCCCACTAACCAATGGCGTGCCAGTGCTGTGCTTAGCATGCCAAACCGGGAAATGAGCACAAAAAGGAGATAGCATGAAGACCTATAAACTGATTATAAACAACGAAAAATACGATGCCCGCATTGTAGAATACACACCCACCCACGCCAAGATAAACATTAATGGAACCGACTATCTGGTTCAGATTGAAGAAGAGAAAGCGCAAAGCATACCCAAGCTTGCAAATCAGGAAAAGGCTGTTCCTTTGGCACCTGCATTCAGTAGCGGCAGTGAGCCGGGTAGTGGTGATGTGAAAGCCCCCATCCCTGGGGTTATCGTGTCTATTCCCGTAAAAGAAGGTGATGAGGTTAAAAAAGGCCAAACCATCATTATCTTGGAAGCAATGAAGATGCAATCCGAAATTGCCTCTCCTTTTGATGCCAAAATTGGCAAGATATATGTAAAAGAACGCTCTCCCATCCATGAGGGCGACCTGATGATGACTCTGGAAGGGGAAGAGATAAAACCCGCAGCTAAGCCGAAACCGGTGCGGGCAAGTGCTTCTGTGCCTGTGGAAAGCAGCAGCGACCAAAAAGAAAAGGTATTGCGCGCGCCCATTCCAGGCAGCATTATCGACGTGAAAGTGAACGTTGGCAATCATGTGAAGGTAGGAGATTTGGCACTAATTCTGGAAGCCATGAAGATGGAATCCGAGCTGCATTGTAATGTTTCCGGAAGAGTTAGCAGGATTCATGTAAGCAAGGGTGACCTGGTGCAGGAAGGTGATCCCCTGATAGAGTTTG
>DIMZ01000100.1:7561-8736 GCA_002425825.1 Cloacimonetes bacterium UBA5553
GTTTGAGGATTAGGCTATGCTGGAATTATCCCAATTTATCCAAACCACAGGCTTTATGAATATCACCGGCGGAAACATGGTGATGATCCTTGCCGGATTGCTATTCATCTATCTGGGAATAACTAAAGAATTTGAACCGCTGTTATTAGTCCCCATCGGCTTCGGCATAGTGGTTGGCAACATACCTGGTGTATCACTGCAGGGACTGGGAGTAACCGACGAAGGCTCGGTGCTGTCTTACCTATACTTCGGGGTTAACAAAGGCATCTATCCTTCCCTTATTTTCCTTGGTATTGGAGCCATGACCGACTTCAGCACTCTTATCGCCAATCCGCGCCTCATCTTATTGGGTGCAGCGGCTCAGTTCGGCATATTTGCTACCTTTATGGGCAGTATCCTGATAGGATTTAACATCATGGAAGCTGCTTCCATAGGCATAATAGGCGGTGCAGACGGGCCTACCTCCATATTCCTGGCTTCCAAGCTTGCTCCGCACTTACTGGGCTCAATAGCCCTGGCTGCGTATTCATACATGGCTTTGGTGCCAGTTATCCAGCCTCCCATCATGCGGCTGTTAACCACCAAAAAGGAACGCCTTATCCGCATGAAATCGCTGCGTGTGGTTTCCAAAAAAGAAAAGATATTCTTCCCGCTAGTTGCCTTTGTGGTTACCACCTTCATCTCTCCCGGCAGTGTAGTGCTATTAGCCATGCTGTTTCTGGGTAACTTGCTGAAGGAAAGCGGAGTTACCGAGCGTCTTGCCCAGTCTGCAAGAACCGTACTGATAGACGTGGTAACCGTGCTGATTGGCTTAACCGTTGGCGCAAAGACCACTGCCGATGTATTCTTGACTCCCGCCACTATCAAGATATTCCTTTTGGGCGCGGCAGCTTTTTCGGTGGCCACTGCCACAGGCGTGATTTTTGCCAAAATAATGAATCTCTTTACCAAAAATAAGATTAACCCCCTTATTGGTAACGCCGGAGTATCTGCTGTCCCCGCATCTGCACGTGTTTCGCAGATGATAGGTCAGCAATATGACCGCACAAACTTCCTGCTGATGCACGCCATGGCTCCCAATGTTGCCGGTGTGGTTGGCTCGGCAGTTGCGGCAGGTGTGTTGCTGGGGATTTTGGGGAATTAAGCAATAATCGTGGAAAAGTGGAAAAGTGAAA
>DIMZ01000106.1:0-171 GCA_002425825.1 Cloacimonetes bacterium UBA5553
GTCTGTATCTCAACCGGCATCAGTTGTGAGTTAAACCAAAGCTGCACACATAGCAGTACAGGGATTGCTATATAGTGCCTTTCATATTGAAATCGGTAAGTACTACTGTGAATACCAGCGAAAAGACAAACTCTGGTAATTAACTATGTGTCTTTGGTTTGGATGCTTATC
>DIMZ01000106.1:218-5657 GCA_002425825.1 Cloacimonetes bacterium UBA5553
GCTGCTATCCTGTATTCGACGCAAGGTTCAAGGCTGCATCAGCACTTGACAAATTCACGGTCTCGATTATCTTGTCCTCGCAATAAACATTTTCATCTTTATGGAATTATTTTAATCGATCTGAAAAGCGCATGGAGGAAAGATGTCCTTTTTTAAGAAATGCAGTACAAGCCCTTTGCGCCCTAAACTTTTAGCTTTTGGGCTGTACCTAGTTATGCTTGCACTCACTATGCCATTACTGGCTGCTAATGCCGGTGACTACCAAACCAAATGGGGCGGTACTTGGGACACCCTTAGCCTGTGGCAAACCTATAATGGAAGCACATGGGTTGATGCTACAAGTCTTCCCAGCAGTCCATTTTCCAAAACTATCTATGTGAAGCATTACATCAGCCTAAATACTCCCTTCAAGCTTATTGGAAATGCCTCTATGGTGGTTAGCAATCAAATGCAATTCCATCCCGGCTGCACCTTTGAGGTTGGCAGCGATGCCGAGATCAGCTTTAAGGAACTGCGGGTAACCAATGGCAGCGTGCTGATTAATAATGGTACACTTAGAACATTGGCAATCAACTCCAATATTACTATCGAAGCTGGTGGTGAATTGATTAATAACTCACTAATCGATACAAACAGATTTGCACGCTTCAATTTTAACTTGCTGTCCGCTGGCACACTCAGCATTGGAGACCATGGCACCATTAGCGGTAACGGAAACTTTAGCGTGAGTCATAATGCCAATATAAACATAGCCCATCCAGAAGGCTTTGATGGAGCCATAAATGTAAGCGGTAACAAAGTATATGATAGAGCCAATATTGTGTTTAATGGCACTAGATCCCAAAAAACAGGCACCACTATGCCTGCCAACGTGCTAAATATTAGCGTAGAGAATCCTGCCGGATTACAGCTTTCAAAATCTGTGAGCGTGGTTAATGAATTCATTATACATACAGGAAGCTCAGTGGATTTAGGACTGAATATCATTAATAAAGCGTGGTATGGCGTAGGAACATTTGTGCTTAGCCCCGGTGCTACTGTAGTTACGGCTCACCCACAAGGCATATCCTCAACAGATAATGTAGGCAGTGTACTGGTAACCTATCGGGTTTATGACAGCGCTGCTAACTATAGCTTTAATGGCACATCAGTTCAGCAAACCGGCAATTTTGTAACCACACCTGACGACGACCCGGATGATGGTTTGGTACCGGTTGCCAATCTGATTATCTCAAATCCCAATAACGTTACCATAACCAATCCCATGATGGTAAGCAATAACATCCTTGTATTGGAAGGGAACGCCGAAGGCTTGGTGAAAATTGAGGGCGAAAGCTCTATAATCGACGGCCTCTTTAGCCATAATTATTATCATTCATTTGCCCCCAATGGCGTGTTGATTCGTAATTACATCCCCCAAGGTGATACCTATGCCAATAAACCCAATGCCATATCCAGACGCTGGAATATCTGCGGAAACTTCACAGGCACCAAAGAGATTACCTTCTATTGGGAACCAGAAGAAGATAACGGCATAAACTGGAACCTGATAACACCGGTTATAAAACAAGGTGGCAACACCTTGATAGCTGAGGCTTGGGACACTACATCTGTCCCGCGCTGGGTTAAAACCACCATCAACGCACTGGGTGACAGAAGCTCTTTCTACATTCTTGGTTCTAGCGATGAAACTCTACCGGTGGTGCTGTCTGCCTTCAATGCCATTATTACTCATAACAACGGTGTCCGTCTGCAATGGACAACCCAAAGCGAATCCGGTATCAATGGCTATTATGTTTGGCGCGCTGCTACCAACAACGTAAATAACGCCTCTATTATCAGCCTGCTGATAGCCCCTACGAATTCCTCAAACTTAGCAACTTACGTTTATACCGACAATGAAGTAGCTGTTGGTAGCGAGTATTGGTATTGGCTGGAAAGCGTGGAATATAGCGGTGTTTCGAGCTTGTTTGGACCTATACAGATAAAGCTGGAAAGCGGCAATGTGAGCCCGAATATCCCCTTGGTTACCGCCTTGTTGGCACCATACCCAAATCCCTTCAATCCCTCGGTAAATATCTCCTTCAGCCTGGCAAAAGAAGCTAAGGCGCAAGTAAACATTTATAACCACAGGGGACAATTGGTGCGCAACCTGTATTCTGGAAACAGCAAGGCAGGAAGACAGAATCTGGTTTGGAACGGAATTGATAATAATGGTCAGCCATGCAGTAGCGGTACTTATCTAATCATTATGGAAAGCAGCGGTGAACGCTATGTGCAGAAGGCATCTTTGGTTAAATAGATAAAAGCCTTTATAGAACTTAGCCGGTGCATGTGTGCCGGCTTTTTTTTGTGCGCTGATTTTGTGCTGTATAACATTGGACATAAAGAAGCCCGGATGTTGCTTGCATCCGGGCTTTTGATATCTGTAATATTAGCTGGTGTTTAGATGTGCTTATTCAGCTTGTCGATTATCTTCTCTTTCTGAACCAGCCCCACCAACTGCTCACTAACGTTCCCCTTATCGAAGATAAGCAGGGTCGGGATAGACATGATGGAATATTTGCCTGCAATCTCAGGGGATTCATCGATGTTCAGCTTAACAATTTTTACCTTGCCATCCAACTCGGCGGCAAGTTTGTCGATGGTAGGAGTAAGGGCTTTGCATGGACCGCACCAGGGAGCCCAAAAGTCCACAAGAACGGGTAGTTCGGACTGTAGTACTTCGGCTTCGAAGCTGCTGCTGTTTACTTCTTTGGTTGCCATAATCTTACTCTACTATTGCCAGGATGTCGCTCTTGGAAAGTATAAGTAGCTTTTCTCCATCAAGTTCGATCTCAGTTCCGGAATACTTGCCGTAGAGAACCTTGTCCCCTACTTTCACTATCTTTTGAAGCTCTTCATCGGTACCCACGGCAATAATCTCTGCCATCTGGGGCTTTTCTTTTGCTGTATCGGGAATAATAATACCACCGATTGTTTTCTCTTGTGCGGCGTTGTGGAGTTTAACCACTACGCGGTCTTCAATGGGTCTTAGTTTCATTGTAACCTCCATAAATTATCTTTGAAATCTGCTAGTTATATGATAAGCGGCTTGCGCTTCGTTAGCAAACACAATTTGAGACTGCTAATTTCTGTCAAGCAAAATCAAGCGGTTTGTGCCTGGCTTTACCGGAACTAACCAGCTCGTATAGCAGATAGCCATTTAGCATATACAGCACTTTGTCAAATTCCTTCTCACCGGGGATGATGAGATCAGCATTCTTCTTGGTTGGCTCTATAAAGGCATCGTGAGATGGTTTCACTGTTTGCAGATACTGATCAAGCACGCTTTCCACCGATCTGCCTCTGTCTATGATATCACGCTGCATACGGCGTGCCAAACGTAGGTCGGAATCTGTGTCCACAAATATCTTAAGGTCGGACAGTGCCAACAGCTCAGGGTAATATAGGGCAAAGATACCCTCCAGGATTATTACATCGGCAAAGGCAACACATGTTGTCCCCTCAGCCCGCTGGTGAGTTTTAAAATCGTAGTCCGGCACATCAACCGCCTCTCCGGCAAGCATCTTGTGCAGATCAGCCAGCAAGTATGGCGTGTCTATGGAATCGGGATGATCGAAGTTTACTTTTGCCCTCTCAGCTTCCTGCAGATGGGCAAGATCACGATAGTAATTATCGTGCGAGATAATAACAGTTTTAAGGTCATTCAGGCGCATACCGATGGCACGGGCAATGGTTGTTTTACCCGAGCAGGTTCCGCCTCCTATCAACACCAGACGAACGTTATTGGTCATAATCTCCAATCCAAGATCTTAGTTTATTTATAATAGCCTTGTTTATTCCTGATTCCAGGAAGTTCTCCAGATAGTACTGCCTGAAGCTATTGGCTAATGCGTCTGCTTCTTTGGGATGTTGCAGCAATCTTAGCACATGCTTCGACAATTCATCTGCGCTGTCTCCGGCAACATAGCTGCCCTCGGGTAACTTCCAGGATCCAACCGCCTTGGGTGTACAAACAAGAGCCTTTCCAGCGGCAGCGCATTGCGTAATCCTATCCTCTGTATCAGTGTGCACAAGTGGCAGCAGCACCAATAGAGCATTCTTCAGCAGTTCCTGAAAGGTGTAGCTATGCTTGGGTTCGTCTTCGCCAATCAGGGGGTCTGTATTATAGTGCAATATTCTTCCCCCGCAGTATTCGGCAAGCATGCCGCTTCCACACAGGATTAGCTTTATATCTTTCTCTATCAGTTTTTTTGAGATGCGAGGATAAACCTCGGAAACCAGCGTCCTGGCTGCTTCCCTGTTGCTCTCGCTTTCCAGCAGCCCGCCAAACAGGATATATTTGCCGTCTATCTCGTTAGACGATTGATCACTATCTGCTTGCTCCACGGGTAACTGAAACAGGTAACATGCATCTTCGTTTAGCTTTAATGCCTGCATTATCTGTCTCGCATCCTCGGGATTGTGGAAGAAATAGTTCACATCTCGCTTCAGCAGCAGTTTATCCCAAACATATTGCTTGGTGTATGCCCAAAGGTTGCTAACCGATTCCAGCTTCTTATTTGCTTTCCATCTGGCTTCCAACCTGGGCAAAGCATAGCCTTCCACGTCTATCACAATCTTACACCTGGGCAGCACCCTGCGGGCTATACGCACAAGCGGCAAACAGCTCAAGCCGGCAAATACAATCATCTCAAAACGCTTGCTGTCCAGCATATTGGCAAAGCGTTCTCCCTGCCCTTCGGCAAGAATATGGTAGCTTTCGGGATACATGTCGCTACCCGCTTCCAAACTTAGTGAATATAGCTTATCATAACCTTTGTGAACGCTAACTGGATGGTTTATATACGACGAGTTCTTCAGCAGCAGTAAATCAGCATCAAAGTGTGTGTATAGCAATTCCCAAAGATAACGTGACCGTTTGGCTCGTAAACCATCAGCTTCTGCAAAAGGCTCATCAACAAACAATATCTTGCGCAATACATCGGAGGAGGGTATTAACGTAGTTTCAGTAGTATCGGTCATAGCAAACTCACTTTGGCGCATATTTACTAAGTATGCCATACAGCATGTTCATATCTATAGGCTTGGCGATGTAATCATCCATTCCATTCTCCAAGAAGCGTTCTCTATCCCCCACCAATGCTGCAGCGGTGAAGGCTATCACCGGTGTGTGCCTGGCTGTGTTTTGCTCACGTTGTCTTAGCATGCTTGTTGCAGTTAGCCCATCCATAACCGGCATTTGAATATCCATAAGGATGGCATCAAAGGCGTGCTTGGCGCATAGTTCCAGGGCTTCCTGACCATTTGCCGCCACGCTAACCTTAATCCCCCAACCTTCCAGCTGACGCTTGGTTACTACTTGGTTAACCGGCTCGTCTTCCACCAGCAATACCTTCATGCCAGGCAGTTGCTGCAGAAGTATCTCGGGATGGC
>DIMZ01000148.1 GCA_002425825.1 Cloacimonetes bacterium UBA5553
AGATTAAGGAAGCTTTGGATAGTGCTACTGCAAATCATCATCTATCTCCCATTTAGTTCACCAGGGTATTTGGCACGGCAATACAAGCCATTTCGTCCACCATAATATCCGCTATTGATGTGTCAAGCCTCTTTTTGTTTACATAAGCATCAGAAGCAAAGATTAGCTATGTTATAAGAATGGATTATCGGGCAAGGCATCTTCTTCTCGAATAATTTGCCGGATTACCCATGATGCAGCCATCATGCCCATTATTGCCGGCATATAGCTAATAGAGCCTATTGTTTTACGCTGTCTGCCGCGGGTAATAATCAGTTCATCGGGGCTCTCGATGTCTTCATCGGGTTTGCTGGGAAGCTCAGATGAATATATGCAGGGGAATTTTGCTCTAATTCCGCGCCTGCCAAGGAACTTGCGTACCCGTCGGGCAAGTGGGCAGTTATGGCTTTTATCGATGGTGGATAGATGTATCTTGGATGGGTCGATACGGTTTCCGGCACCCATCACTGCGATGAATTTCATGTCTTGCCGCACCATGTATTCCAGCATGCCAATCTTTGGCCCCAGGCTGTCGATGGCGTCTATTATGTAATCAGTTCCGCTAAGCAGTTCATGGCGGTTGTCCTGGTCTATAAAAGCGGTATGACAGGTGATGTTGGCGGCTGGATTGATATCCATCACTCTTGCTTTCATCACTTCAGTTTTGGCCTTGCCAATGGTTGAGTGAGTAGCGATAATTTGTCGGTTTAGATTACTGGAGCCAACCGTGTCAAAATCGATAAGGATAAAGCGGCCAATTCCTGCGCGTGCTAAAGCTTCCACGGCATTAGAGCCAACTCCTCCCAGCCCTACCACCGTAACCACTGCACTAGAGAGCTTTGCCAGTGCTTTGCTGCCTATTAGCAGTTCCGTGCGCGAAAAATCGGTAATGGTCATAATACAAAGTCCTTAAACAGAGCTTTGGCGTTTTGGTGCTGAATAGCTGTTAAACGTTCTACGCTTATCCCGCTTGAGCTTGAACATGTATCAATAAGCTGGTTCAGGCGCAATAGCGGATTAGGCTCAGTTTCTTTTATGTAATACTGTGTGATATCGGTTTCAAATAGGAAGCGTTTATCGCTTAGCACCGCCTTTAGCAGGTCTATCTTATCTTCCTTCATAATGCGTGAGCTTATGGTGAAATGGGCATTAAGGCGTTTTAGCTGATTATAGCCCTCACGCGAGCCTGCATAACCGTGAATTAGATAGCTTAGAGGATACTTCTTCAGTGTGTCATATGCTTCGCTATGATGCCCCACGATGTGCAATACCACCGGCAGGCGAAAGTCTGATGCAAGGTCTAATTGCTGGCTAAACTGCTTGCGTTGCAGGGCAATCTCTGGATTGCCATTATCCAGACCAATCTCACCAATAGCCCAAATCTGCTTTTGCTCACAAAGGCGAACTATGTCGGCAAGCTCCAAATCGCATTCATCAAAATTGGGGTGAATACCTGCGGAAAATGCAATGCGTTGGTCGGGATGGCTTAGATACCATTCCACCTCACACTTACGCAATGCCGAGGAGGCAAAGCGAGTTATGCCGTTTGCCTCTGCCTCGTCCAATAGCAAGTTAACATTCATAACATCAGCCAAATTAGCCAGGTGGCAATGGGCATCAAGCAAGTTCATGGGCAAGCTCCGGCATTAATCTGCAAATTTCCTGGGCTGCTCTTTCGCCAGCCTTACCGTCCAGAGGCTCTATTAACCTGGCAATAATCTGCCGTCTGGCTGGGGCTGTTTCCTCGGCAGTGGCAAGCGCATTGGCGATAGCATGCTTCAGTTCTGCAAAGGTGTTTATGCGTATAGAAACGCTTTTAATAAGCTCAATCACATCATCCATTGTCCGCTTCGTGGCATCTATGCTAAAGGTTATTATTGGTCTGTTTACTATGCAAAACTCAGCTATCAGACTATTGGTGTCCCCAATGCAGACATCCGATATCAATAGATAAGGATAGATGTCGATATCAGTTATACAATGTATTTCCTTGGGGTTGCTAAGGTAATTGCGGTAATATTCGCTCATGCGCGGATGCAGGGTAACCAGCACATTGTAATAGGGGCAAAGGCTTTGCACATGTCGATACCACTTGTGCACAGCGCTCATGCCCGAGCCGTCCCAGGTGGAGGAAAACAGCAAGGTAGGCTTATTGGGGTCAAGCTGAAGCCTTGCCTTTAGTTCATCCAATACAGCGGGAGTGTATTTTCCATTGAACAGACTATCACTTTTGGGATAGCCAATTGCTTTCACAGGCTTGGCACCAAGCTTCTTTATCCGCTCTACATCATAGAAGCTGGTCATAAGATACAGGTCGAACATATTATAATACTCTGCCTTGGGAAAGCGTTTAAAATTGTAAGCACCATGCTCCAAACCGATTTTTATGATGTTTTTAACAGGATACTTCCAGGCGGCATTGCGGAACATAATAAGCCCATCCGGGAAACAGAATGGATAGTGATAGAATTTCGTTTTCCTGTTCAGCATCGGTTTAATCCTAGGGATTAAGGCCTTATTGGTAACTACTATATCCAAATGCGCCAGATGCGGCCGGATATTCTGGAAGATATAATAATCAAAGCTGTCTTCTATATGCAGCAGGTATTGCTTCTTGCGTCTGAATAAACGGCAGAGCTTCCACATAAGATTGTAGGGCAGATAAGAAAAGTAATAGGTATATACCACGTTGCTAATCAGTCCTTGCCAATTATGGCGGTTAGGATAGTGTTTGCACTAAGCTGCTGCATGCAGTTATGATGACCCAAGGGGCACTTGTTCCCCCCGTGACTGCCACAGGGACGGCAATCAAGCTCCACTTCAAAAACCCTGTCTTCGCTGCGATAGGGGTAGTAACCAATGCGCTGCGCTGTTGGCCCAAAGATGGCGAAAACACGTGTCTGCATGGCATTGGCTATATGCAAGGCACCGCTGTCGTTGCATATCATTAGTTCGCATCTCGCTATTACGGCAGCACTCTCCAGCAGATTAGTTTTTCCTGCCAGGTTTATCACATTTGCTGTGTTTGCGGATTGCATAACTGCCTGTTCCACTACGTCGCATTTTGCCTTATCTGCTTCTGCTCCGATAAGCACAAGGGCATAGCCATGTTCTGCCAGACCTGCGGCAAGCTCGTTAAAGTATTCCAAAGGCCAGCACTTGGTTGCCCAGATAGAACCTGGAGCTATGGCTATCAGCTTGGAGTTCTCTGCGCATTTAAGCAGTTTGGCTGCGGTGTTTATATCCTCTCGCGAGGGGAAAAGCTCGGTCTGCATCGGGAACTCAGTTGGGGAGAGGAACCTTAGCAGCAATAGGTTTTTATTAATTTTGTGCATGTTATCGGGATGCTTTATCTTGTGCGTGAGCAGCTCTGGCAGGATGCTGCGGTCGAAGCCTATCCGCATGGGTATGCCGCTAAGCCACAGCAGCAGATGCGTGCGTCCCGAGCTATGCGGACTTACCACCAGGTTATAAGCTTTGCTCCGTAACAAACGCATCATCTTGAGCATGGTGATAAAGCCATTCTTACGCTTGGCAAAGGGGATAACTTCGCGGATATGAGGATTGTTTTCCAATAGCTTGGCAGCACCGGGAACCACCATTACATCAAGCTTTGCTGTGGGATATAGCTGCTTGAGCGCCTTAACTAAAGGAGTGATGAGAATAACGTCGCCAATAAAGGCGGTTTGAACCACTAAGATTTTCGTAATTGCCATAAACGGTGATATTTATACCATGTTCCCCAGGCTGTTGTTTTGCATAGGCTAAAGCCATGTGCACCATCTAAAAAACCCATGCGTAGGATATACATTTTTATAAAGGTAAATGCACCGCGCAGCAATGCCTTTAGCGGATTTGAGCTTTTGCCCATATTCTTCAGCTTAATTGCACCTAATTCTCCATAACGGATCATCTTGGTGAGGTGGGTGTCCTTGCTGGGATAGGTGTGATGGTGAACAATGCCCTTTAACCTGCCGACTTCACCGCTTAGAATAAGAGACTCATGTACCACCGCATCGTTGTATGTACCTTTGCGACGGTCAAATAGCGATATGTGGCTTTCATTTTGCCAGCCGCAGTAGTTTATCCTCTTGCCCAGATAATAAGACTTTGCCTCAATTCTATAGGCACTTTTATCAAAACCAGAATTGCGCATGTGGCTTATCTCGCCGATAAGCTCGTTTGAGGCATACTCATCGGCATCCAGCGAGAATATCCAATCGTTTGTGGCATGCTTTACTGCCACTTGCCTGGCCTTGCCAAAGCCTTCCCAAGTGTCTTGCTGAAACACTTTAGCTCCGAAGTCCTTGCATATCTGCACGGTGGCATCCTGCGAGCCGGTATCCAGCACCACAATCTCATCTGCCCAGCTTGCTGCTTCCAAACATGGACGGATGATCTTCGCCTCGTTTTTTACGATCATAACAACCGAAACAGGGGTATAATGTTCTTTTATAGCTTCCATAAT
>DIMZ01000190.1:0-178 GCA_002425825.1 Cloacimonetes bacterium UBA5553
GACTTTCGGAATACCTTTCGCTGCATGTTCTTAAAGTAAGTATCAAAGCTGATAACCGCATCTGGGGCAAGCTTGAAATCTCCATGTTTGATGCTTACTATCACCCGCCTGTTTTCATAATCCACCTTTTCTTTATGCTCTGGGGCAAAAGCTGGGATCTCGTAGGGTCGGGCTTTGC
>DIMZ01000190.1:199-6789 GCA_002425825.1 Cloacimonetes bacterium UBA5553
GTTTAAGCCTTTGTTAATTTTATACAGCTCAATACGATTGTTAATTACCGGATTATAGCCATTTATCCAAAACCTGCCCATAAACTTATTCTCTTGGGTTTCGGGGTCTTTTACCTGGCTATTACCGGTTCTGAGGCTTAGTCTGCGAATAAGCGGTGTTGGTGTTGCCTGAGTAATCTCAAGAACACCCATTGATGCGGCATTGTCATAAACTCCAGCATCAATTTGCTCTGCTTTCAGCGCAAGGCAAGCGAATAGAATAAGGGCAAGTATGATAGTCTTATGCATCAGTTAGCGGAAGTTCTCATGCCGGATAGGGTGTTCAAAGCCATATAGAATCCCTCAAGAGTGAGATTTTTGTCCAGAATATCTGCAGATGGTATCATGGGCTTTACCAATCCTGCCAAACCTCCGCATAGTATGGTAGTGATTGGGGCGAGATCAAAGTATTGAAGCTTTAGTTTGTTCACAAAGCTTTCTATCATAAAGGCATGCCCGTTCACGATACCAGATACCACAGCATCATGCGTGTTGTTTCCCAGTAAAGAGGCAGGGGAAACCAGCTCAAGCTCATGCAATTGCGCTGCTATATTAAATAAATTCGCCGCTCCGGTTTTCATTCCCGGTGCTATTATGGCTCCTTCAAACACACCTTTTGCAGACACTAATTGAATTGTGGTGGCGGTGCCAAGATCTACTATTATGGCACTTTGACGGTACTTTTTCCAGGCACCGAAGGCATTGGCGATAAGGTCTGCTCCCACAGACTGCGGATATAGGGCTTTGCTTTGCATACCAAGAGGACTAAGGCCATTTATTTCATATACTTGTGCAGTAAAATATTTACTTATAAGATGCTTCCATATTCTGCTTAGCTCGGGAACCACGCTGCCCAATGCAACCATAGCAATGTCCTTTGGGTTCACTTCCGGCATAAGGCCGCTAAGGAGGCTATAATACTCGTCCGAGGTACGGTCTCGCTGGGTTTGGAAGCGAGAAGTCCATATCATTTCGCCTTTCCGGAAAACAGCGCAGACGATATTGGTATTGCCAATATCAACTACGAGCACCGGTTCGCTTACAGAATATTCGTGCATAATCCCTGCTCATACTCAAATTCAGAAAAAGATACAAATTAGAAAGCAACACGCCTTACAATCAAATTCTGCAAGCGTATCAATCTGTCAACCAAATTCTGAACTCATGCTAATAACATGCACCATTTATGGAGATATCCTGAACTATTTGCAGTAGAATTGCGCATGAATTACGGATGGGATGCGTAATTCATGCGTAATGCATGCGTAATTCCTTCGTGTATGCAAGAATTGTCCGGGCTACTTGCTTTCGTGTTGCCAGATGCCATCCCAGTTGCTTTTGTCGATGTTTTTTAGCCTGTCTAGCATAATGCGAGAGGGATGGTCGTTTGGTATAAGTCTTATGGCTTCGGCGAAATGCTGCTCTGCCTCTTCGAAGTGGCGGGAAGCCATTAATGCCAATGCTGTCTCATAACATTTGTAGCCTTTTATGGATAAATCATCTGTGGAGGGGGACAGGCTGTAGTCCAATACCTCGTAAATGTCCGAAACCGCTTGTTTTCCTTTAACCGTTACTCTATCCAGTTTACGGCAAAGAAACTCGTCCTTAATCAGCTCATAGGTTGGGGTGTCGATAATTATGGAAGTTTTATAGAATTTATTCAGGCTTTCCAGACGGGCACAGAAGTTCATTCTATCGCCGATGCCAGTATAGTTAAAGATGCTATCCGAGCCGATATTGCCCACAATCACCTCTCCGGTTGCTACGCCTATGCCAATAGTAAAGTCGTGCAATACAGAATGCTGAGCATTGTCTTGCCTTAGCTGCTGAGATAGGTCGCGCAGTTCAAGTGCAGTTTTAACCGCGTGAGAGGCAAATTTATCAAGAGGTAAAGGAGCGCCAAACAGAGCCAGTAAAGCATCTCCGATGTATTTATCCAATAGACCCTTGTTCGAGAATATCAAATCCGTAGCGTGGTTAAAATAGCGGTTCATAAAGCCCGTTATCTCTGCCGGGCTTAGCTTTTCGCAGTAAGTAGTGAAGTTGCGCACATCGGCAAAGAGGATGCTGATACATTTCTTTTCGCCACCGGGTTTCAGGCTGTGTGAACCTTTCATGATTTGCTGGATAAGCTCTTTTGAAACATAGTGTTCAAAGGCGTTGCGAACCTTTTTCTTTTCCATGCTTTGGTCATGGAACTGGGCACTGAAGATAGCTGTGAAGCCCATTGTCCAGGGCAACAAGAAGGCGGAATAGGAAAGGGTGTAGTCCGCTTTTGCATATAAGAAATAGAATAACACGAAAAACACTAAGGTCGTGCCAAAAAATACTGTGATAGAAAGCAATGGCTTGGCTTTGCGGATAATCAGTATCTGTAGCAGCAACATGATGGCCACCACCAGTAATATTAGCTTTTCATTAAGCCAGCGGATGTGGCTTCCTTCCAATACGTTGCGAATGAATGTGGCATGTAGTTCCACACCGGGATAGCTGGGGTCAAGAGGAGTGCTTTTTATATCGCGCAAACCAGAGGCAGAGGAACCGATCAGTACTATTCTATCCTTGAAATATCCGGGTTGTATGCGGTTTTGCAGCACGTCTGAAAATGATATGTAGCGAAAGGAACGTTGGGGTCCATAATACTTTAAATAACAGCTACCTTCGGGGCTAAGGGGTATTTCGCTAATCAGCTTGCCTTCAGAGAATAGCTTGCAGGTGCTGCCCACTTCGATATTGTCGATACCCATCAGGTCGAGGCACATCTGAAAGCTGAAATTGGTGAAATACTTATCCTGATAACCGTTAAAGAGGGGGAAGTCGTGGATAATGCCGGATTCATCGGCTATCACGTTGGTAAAGCCGATACCTGCCGCAGCCTCAGAGAAGATTGGTATGGGGGGATGTGGATTGGTGATGGGAACATAGCTTACATTCTTTACATCCCATGCTCTTAGATTTTGGGGGAGCTGTTTGCGGATGCTGGTATCACGGCTGTCCAGCATGGCAAGAAACACGTTTCCGGCACGATGCATAGCTTCTGCAAAGGCATTGTCGGAGCTAAGATTGTCCAAAAGCCTATTAGCCTGAGTATCACCACCCCCGATGCGCTCCAGTAAACGCTTTCGCGAATACCCAAATACACTATCGCTTTCGGTGAAGAACATATCGAAACCAATAGCGTATGGCTCATCGGCAGATAGAATACTTACAAGGTCGGCAAAGAAAAAGTTTTGCCATTTGGAGTACTGTCCTAAGGCAGCTATGCTCTTTTCGTCGATGTCAACTATGCAAATCTTGTCATATATACTGCCTGTATCGGAATTGCTAAAGGCATTGGCGAAGTCAACAATCGTGTCATATATCCTTAAATCGGTTATCTTTAAGAGTGGCTTTGATATGGGCATTCTTTGAAGCAGGAAGGAGCATATTAGAATCCCGATTGCTATCAGGATATAGCGTAAAAGGGGCTTCATGGCTGGCTATTAGTCCTTAGGCAAGCTTTCGATAAGTGAACTGCTGGGGAAGTCCTGTTTCAAGGTGTCGATGTGTTTCTTTAGCATTTGAAGGTCGCCTAGCTCTTCGTAGATTATAAGCAGATAGGCGTGGGCAAGCTCAGCATCCTTCATTAGTGGAGATTGCTCTATCACTTTGTTAAAAAGGGGTATTGCTCTGGCGAATTGCCTGGAATTAAAGAGCTCGATACATTCGTCAATGTCTTGCAGCGGCTCGGCATGCCAGTAAAGAAGGCCTTTGTCTTGCACCTGGGCTTCGCTGCGGCGGATGCCTGCCTCGCTGGATACTAGGCGATTGCTTTGCAGCCTAAGGTTACCCATTTTGCTTTCCAACTTCTTGCGCAAGCTTTGCTGGGTGTTTGCCTCATTCATCAAGTTCTTTATTGAAACTACTCGGTTGGCAGGAACAGTCGAAGTAGTGCCATTGTTCCACAACACCTCTACCGATGAACCCAATCCGGTTTTTAAGTATCCTGTGTCGCTCAAAGCCATGTTTATGGATACAGGCTTGTAGGGTTGATTTATGTTCGCCTGATAATACACCTCGCCTACAGGGAAATTAATCTTTCCTACTTGTGCGCTGTAAAGGTAGCATAAGATTGCTAAGAATATCGCGGTGATAAAAATGCGCCTCATGATAATCTCCTTAGTTCAAAAGGTCGGAATACATCTTGATGTCCAGGTTCCTTATGATACTTCTATCCTTTAACAGGTTAAAGTATTCCTTTGCCTTTCTCAAATCTGAATTCTTGTATTCCAGAACGATTAGATTGCGAAGAACCATCTCGCTCTCTACATTCGCCTTCATTGCATTTTGGTAGTAAGTCCGTGCCTTGCTGTAATCTCCGCTCTCCACAAATAGATTGCCTAGATTTATTAATGCAGAGATGTTAGCTGGGTCTTTCCTCAGTATCTGTTCCCATTGATCTTTAGCAATGGCTGGTTTTCCGTTCTTAACGCACCAGAGTGCATATTGATTTGCTACATTGAGGTTATTGGGGTACCTGGCAATTGCCTGGCGATACTCATCCTCACGGGTTATCTTACCCAAAATACTGATATTCTCTATGTCACTTTTATACAAGGTGATAGCATCGTTAATATTGCTGTATTGACTGCTGGAGATTGGCTCGGAAAACCTGGCAGGAGGATACAGCCTATGAGCATCAGCGAACTCAATTAGATCGGGGAAGATGTCATTCTCGGTTAAACTACTGTATAATCTAATGGCATGAAACCAACTGTCAATAAAGCTGCTTTTGTCTATCTGTGTGGTTTCCAACGGCAACCAATACTTACCATGCACACTGATAAGATGGCTAAGCTCAATACCGCTTTCAATCAGTTCGTCTCTGCTCATGTTGGTATTGAATGCCAGCATCACGTGTCCTGGTATATCTATAAATGCGCAGTCGATGCCAATGGTAGATAGGCTGCTTGCCAAAAGAGCAAGCAGGTCTTCACAATCTCCTGACTTTCGTGCAAGCGTCTGGAAGGGGTATTGCACATAGTCATTCTCACTGGTGGCTGAGTTGCTTGTGCTGGGGTCTTGTTCATATCGTACTCCGTTGGCGCGCAGAAAGCTCCATACCTTTATAGCTCGGATTATGTTGTTGTTCTTAACTATTACTTCTGGGTGGCTAACAGGATTAATNNATTGTTATTAACAAACTGGCGTAGGTTTTCATCACCCGGGTTTACAAAGCTAGCAAACTGCTTTCGATTGCTCCAGTCCATGGCTGATGCTTGCAGCAGGTTTATTGCTACACGGTCGTTGCTATAGCGTTTGGGCTCTCCTCCAAAGCTGTATTCCCAAACTACTTCAGTAGCAATGCTGACAGGGCTGGCTAAGCTTAATGAATAAAGGTTTTGGCTTATTGGTAGAATGATGTCAATATTGTGTGCCTGGTTAGCTATCAGCGTTCTAACGGTTGTGCTGAATGGGCTTAAGGAAAGCTGTGGTACATTAACGGTTACTTTTACGTTTTGAATGGGCACTCCGCGGTTGTTAAACAAGCTTATCGAGCCGATGGGGTGGCTTCGGTAATGTTCCTGTAATGAGGGATACAAAGTGTAGAACTGCAGGGATTTTATCTCAACTTCGGGTTTGTTTTGATTGTAATAATCTCTGGCATCGGCTGCTTCCCGCAGTTTGTTGCGTAGGGCAAGATTGTCAGGATCATAATTAACCGCAGTTTGAATCTCTCGGTGAGCGTCGTCATAGCGTTGCTCAATGGTCAAGAGCTCGTAATACATTATATGAAAGGCATTTGAGCTTTCGTTCGAATCTACAAACTCATTCACATCATCCAACACCTTCAATGCTTCTGCATACCGGTTTACCTTCCTGAGTGCATCTGAATAAGCCAGACCAAAAGACACGTTCTGGGGGTTTAGCTGATAAGCTTTTGCAAAGTTAGCCAGTGCTTCTGTACTATTTCTTCTTTCGGTATGGGCTTTACCCAAGAGGTAATAATATTCTGCTTTCGAGGCATTTTGCTTAACTGCAATGGAGTAAAACTCCTCTGCCAGTGAGTAGTTACCCAGTGCGAAGTGGATATCACCCCTCAATTTATAAACCTCATCGGTTTCCTGATCCATGAATTTATTCAGCATTCTCTGCAAGTGGCTAAGGGCTTGGTCGTATTGTTTGGTGATAACCAGCAATTCGGCAATCTTCAGGTTGTTATAGTAACTGTCTTCCAAAGCCACAAGTTCGCGCATATTAGCCAGAGCTGCTTCGGGATTTGCTTTCTTCTCATTTGCCCAGGCAAGGTATTGCAGTATGTTTGAATCGCGTTGAAACTTGCTAAGATACGTTGTGGATAGACTATGCACTTTGTTATAGTCATTTTGAAGGTAATACAGCGAGATTAACTCATTCTGTATGTTCTGATTATTGTCTTCACGGAATCTTTCCAGATAGCTGATAGCCTGACGGTAGTCCTTCATCAGCTTGTATATCCTAACCGTTTCCATGATATACTCTCTGGTCTGCCCTGCTATGGCGATGGCAGATTCCATGCTGGTTAATGCTTT
>DIMZ01000190.1:6798-7650 GCA_002425825.1 Cloacimonetes bacterium UBA5553
CTTTATCGTAATCTCTACGGCTAATGTGATATCCTGCTTCCGAAACGTAACAAGACACTATCTCATCATCTATTCGGGAGTCAGTAATTACAGAAGCAGCTTGCCTGAAGGCAGCTATGGCAGCAGTGAAGCTATTGTTTGCCTTCAGGTATCTGGCATAGGAGTAGGCATCCTCAATTGCATTGCTGGGAGGCCCTTCCTTGTTATCATCTGATAATGACGCAACAAAGTACCGCTTAATACTGCTCTGAGGTTTGCTAACTATATATCGAGGCTCAGAAACCTCATACTTAAGTGTTGTATCACCACCAAATTCCGTTACCAACCAACGCCTTATACCCTCAGCGGCTTTCCAGGTGATCTCGCTATAAGCATCTTTGGTCAAGCCGATGCTGACCAAGTCTGGCCTTACTGGGCAGTAAATAAAGCGCAATACACGAGCTCTGTTTAGCTGTGAGTCGCTCACCAACACCGATTTGTATCTGTCATTGTAGCCAATTTGTGCGATATTGGCGAAATGGGGGAATGCTGCATTCTTGTTCATGGCAAAATAGCGCATTTCTTCTGCCAGATTGTTCATTACTACCAGTTGCTGTGTGGCAGCGTCTATCCAGGCGAGCTTGTTTTCGTAAATGATGTCGAAGCTGCTAATCTTGGTGCCCTGAACAATGGGCTTCTTTATATTGGTATTGCTTATGGGTATCTCATAGATAGAGTTACCATTGGCAAGAACATAGATGCTGTTATTGGCATAGCGTATCTTTTGTGGGCTGAGTTTGCTTTCTTTTAACGGAACAGTGCCTACAAACATGGTCTCGTTGTTTAGAATGGTTATGCGTGAGTTTGTTTTTT
>DIMZ01000190.1:7673-7823 GCA_002425825.1 Cloacimonetes bacterium UBA5553
TCATTTCCGCTGGCAAGGCTTATAGGCGTGTCTAATCTGCCTTCTTTTGCACCCTTTTGACCAAAGCTGGAAATGAATCTACCGCTTAGTTTATCAAAGCTTAACACTTGGTGAGACTTGCTGTCTGCTACAAACAGCTTAGAGCCTGAA
>DIMZ01000190.1:7928-9387 GCA_002425825.1 Cloacimonetes bacterium UBA5553
TGTAGTATTCCAGCGAATCGCTGAATGCGGCATCGACAAACTTTGGGGTGTCCGATTCTTCAAGGGAGGGTCGCATGGTTAATTCTGGAGTGACCAGCTTGCCCGATTGGGGAACTTCATTATCCACGTATAGTTTAATGGTGCGCTGTTTACTATCCAATATCGCTATCCAGACTTCGGATTCCACAGGATAGTTTCTCATTAAGCTTGGTTCTAAAAAAGCACTTGGGGTATTACCCTTATCTTTGTATCCCCAGTTTGATTTTGGGATTAATCTGCCTTCGGCGTTCACCTTGGCTATCTTGGTGCTGCCTGCATAGATTACATACGTTTCATTGTATTGGTTAACAGAGATGTCTGCCACGGGATCGTTTTTATTATCTATGGTCTGAATCTGGTATCTCGCTGTGGGCTTTAGGTATTGATTGTAAATCTGAACTTCACTATACTTGGGCTGTAGGGCTAATACTCGTATAAGCTGATCATTCCCAAGCGTCATGGCTTTGGGTGAGCTAATGCTAACCTTGCCCATAAACATGCCTTCATTGGTGAAGGAAAGAAGCTCATTGCGGCCTGCATCAAGCACAAATATGTAACATTGGTAGTTCACTAATATGCGAATGGCATTTTTGAACTGAACATCAGGTGCGCCCTTGGTAGAAATGCTGCGCATTAACACACCATCGTATGAGTATATATATATGCAACTGTTTTTGGAATCAAGTAAATACATGGCGTTAACGTCGCCGGTGATATCGCTGATTTGTGCCCCGCTTGGCAGCTTGGCAAATGCAGTAGCACTAAATGCCATTTTACTGGTATCCCAAACCCGCATACTGCCAGTGTTATTATCTACAGCATAGATATTCGAGCCCCAAAGATGAAAGGTGCTTGTTCCAAAAACATCGCCCTTTGCCTTCACGGCAGGTACATTGTGCAAATAGCTGGGCACTGCTGCAAGCCATGACCACAGTATTAGTAATATCAGTATGCCTAAACCAACTTTTTTCATATAAACTCCACCATTGATTCCATGAGGGGTATTAAAATAGCAAATGCTTAGTCTGTCAAGCAAAATCCGTCTATCCACATTCTTCCGAAACTTACGAATCTGCAAAACATCCGAAACCATTATATCCCCTATGATTGGGATTGGGACGTTCTCGACACCACAAAGGCAGGAGGTCTTATGAAAACAGGCAAAGCGTTACCTCTGTCGACCGGGAGATCGACAGCCCTTGCGGTGGGGCGACTCTATCCACAAGCTTCATCCTCTCCAATCCACTCCATACACTCCATACACATGACACATGATACACTGGGTTAACGAGTTAACAGGTTATCGGGTTAACGAGTTAACAGGTGAACGTATTGGGCGGTACAATGTTATATTTTTACAAAGAGTAAAAGAGGAGAAGAGAGATTATCTAGTTAGCAGGTAAGTACTATCAAATCTCTG
>DIMZ01000176.1:0-843 GCA_002425825.1 Cloacimonetes bacterium UBA5553
GATAAATAAGGAACTGGAAGACGCTTTGGCAAAAAGCCTATTGGGGGGCGGCTTTACTTTGGGTAAGCCACTGATTGCGGACTACAGCCCGCATGCGGGAATATCTATCTCGCAGTAGGGACTAAAGGCAAAAGCCTTTAAGTCCCTGTTATAGGCGAAACATTGCTACTGAAACCCCGTGCTGTTATGCCTGTAATAGTTTGCTTATTTGCTTGCCGGGTCTGGCATCACAGTTAAGGCTTTGTGGATTTCGGCTGCGTCACTGGCATTAACAAAGCTGGCAAGGTTATCGGGATTCATAATCAGCTTTGAGATGTAGGACAGCGAGAACAGGTGCTGCTTGTCGTTGTGCAGCAAAAGCATAAAGAAGATGTTTACGGGCTTGTTGTCGGGAGCATCAAAATCTACCGGCTCGGATGAACGACCAAACAGGATGCTGGGAGCTTTGATTTTGGAAGGGTGAAGGTGGCGTGGGTGTAGAAGGGCAACGCCATTGCCGATGGCAGTGGAGATCAGCTCTTCACGGGCTACCACAACTTCATAGAGCCAGCGGGCATCCCGCACCAGCTTCAGGTCTTTGGCTTTTTCGCTAAGAATTCTGATGGCATCGTATTTGTTTTCTGCGGAAAAGTCCAGGAAGATGTTTTCGGGGCGCATATACTCTTCAAAGTGGCAAATCACGCGCTTCAGAGCAAGCATCTTTTCGTCCTTTTCGTTCAGGTTTTCCAGCCATTCGTTAAGTGAATCCTCGTCGATTTTGATGTTTTTGCCGACGAGTTTGCTTTCGAACACGTTCGTGGCTATCATTTCCTGAATAACGCGTTCAGAGACTTTTAACTTCTT
>DIMZ01000176.1:895-1818 GCA_002425825.1 Cloacimonetes bacterium UBA5553
TGGCAATATGGTCAAGAGATTTATTTACCCGATCCTGCTTTTGCTTAGCCTGAGTGGCTGTTTTTATTCGGTTTATTCGAATGCTTACCCGCATTTAAAAAAAATACGGGTGATGGCTTTCGAGAACCGTAGCAGCGAATTTGCGCTTGGTGATCTGCTGTTAACAGGCTTGAATCGTGAGATTCGCAACGATGGCCGGTTGAAGTTGGTTACCCGTGATCCGGATTGTTCATTAGAGGGGCATATCAGTGCTTTTTCAGAGCGTGTGTACAGCTATGATGCCGCCAATCAAGTGCAGGACTATCAGGTGCAGATGAATGTGTCTGTTACCTTCACCGATTTGATAAACAACAAGGTGCTTTACGAGAACAATAACCTCTCGCTAACGGAGCTTTATGCCGTTGCCCCGGGAGGAACTGCTAAATATAAAACTAAAGAGGAAGCCATAGATGAACTCATCAAAAAGCTATACCAAACCATCCTCCAAAACAGCCTCGAAAGCTGGTGATCCGGTGCGATTGAACCGCTTTCTGGCCGATTGCGGGCTGGGAAGCCGGCGCAAGGTGGAAGAACTGATAACTGCTGGTAGAATAATGCTGAATGGTGAGACTTGCACTGATTTGGCACAGAAGGTTAATCCCGCATCCGATGAACTGATGCTGGATGGTAAACCCCTTTCCGCCCGCAAACAGAAGCTGTATATTATTCTTAATAAACCGCGTGGCTATGTGGTTACTCAGAGCGATGAGCAAGGGAGGCAAACTGTATATAGCCTCTTGCCCGATATCGCTGCCAATCTTTCCTATGCAGGGCGTCTGGATAAAAACTCTGAAGGTTTGTTGCTGTTTACGAATGACACTGCGCTAATAAACCTCTTAACTCACCCCAATTACAAGGTGGAAAAAGTGTATCGTGTGGATATC
>DIMZ01000176.1:1848-6839 GCA_002425825.1 Cloacimonetes bacterium UBA5553
TAATGGCATAGAGATAGAAGGCGGCATCACCCAGAAAGCCGGAGTATTCGTAAAAGAGGAAACCGAGACCTCCATGAGCCTGAAAATGGTTATTACGGAAGGTCGCAAACGCCAGATACGCCTAATGATAGAAGCTGTGGGAGCTAAGGTGCGCAGATTGCGCCGCATGCAGTTTGGCCCCATCAAACTAAAAGAACTGCCTCTCGGACGCTGGCGGCACTTGGATGCCGGTGAAGTGCGGGCACTATTCAGCGTTAAAAGCAAGCTAAACGCCTCAAAAACCTCCAATCAAGGATAAACAGAATGAAATTAGCCATAATAGGCCTGCCGAAAAGCGGAAAAACTACGATATTTAACGCGCTAACCCGCAGCGAGCATAACACAGATAAGTATGCACCTCCTGCCTCGGAAGCCAATATTGGGGTTGTGCAAGTTGCCGATGAACGTATCACTCGCCTCAGCGAAATGTATAAGCCCAAAAAGACCATCTATGCCACAATTGAATATCATGACTACCCCGGCATCTTTGCCAAAGATGGCGATACTGCCGATAATGCGATGCTGTCTGAGATAAAGAGTGTCGAGGCTTTTGCCATAGTACTTCGTGGCTTTGCTGATGAAGAGCTGGACAGCCTGTATGCAGCAGGTGATCCCCTTGCTCAGCTAAATCGCATCGAAGAAGAAATGATGCTAAATGACCTCATCGTGGCAGAGAAAAGGCTGGAGAAGATTGAGCTTGGCTACAAGCGTGGAGTGCGAACCCCCGCTATTCAAGCAGAAGAGAAAGCACTAAGGGAGATTTGTGCGCAGTTGCAAAATAATAATGCCCTGCGTAATTTACAGCTTCCACCAGACGAAGATAAGGCTGTACGAGGCTTTCAGTTCTTCTCTGCCAAACCTGTCCTTATCCTTGTAAACTGCAGCGAAGACAATGTTTCTGCATGGGATTCAGCCATAAGTCAACTTGAAAGTAGGGGCTATAAAGCCTATGCCATTGCCGGAAAGTTTGAAGAAGAGCTAAGCAAACTGGATGCAGAAGAGGCAGAAATGTTTATGACCGATATGGGTATGACAGAGTCCATTCGCGACAGGCTTACTCACTGGAGCTATCAACTGATGGGCTATATCAGCTTCTTTACCGTGGGTGCAGACGAAGTGCGCGCGTGGACACTGGAAGGTGGTTCCAATGCCGTAGCTGCTGCAGGCAAGATACACTCTGACCTGGCACGCGGATTTATACGCGCCGAATGCTTTAAGTATGACGACATTCTCGCCCATGGCAGTGAGAAAATCCTGAAAGAGAAAGGGCTCTTCCGTTTGGAAGGCAAAGAATACATCGTGAAAGATGGTGACATCATCTCCATTCGCTTCAATGTATAGCTAAGGAATTCAGATGACCACAGCAAAGAAACGCAGCCCCAAAACCAAAAAGCAAAAGAACCTCAGCCCTCTACAAAAAAGGCTTATCAGCGGAAGCATCAGCATCCTTTGTATATTGGTCATGCTTGCCTTGGTGATGGGTTACAACTCCATAAAGAACGATATGGATGACCTACGCAATGGTGGCAGTGTATTCTCGTGGTTCAGTGCCAGTGGCAGTCAAACCAGTAATCCTGCGGGTGTGTTTGGCATCGTATTTGGTTTCATCTTTATCTACTTGTTCGGCTATTGGTTCTCGTTTGCCGGCTTCACTATTATTGCTGTGGTATCATTTCAATACTTCCTGTCCCCGGAACTGGACAGAAGCCGTCAAAAGGGTTACCTGCTGTTAATAGTGCTATTCATGCTGCAAGCCCTGCTGTCCTCAAATCAAAGCCAATACATCCACAGCGTAGTACCGCTTTTTATATACCGCGTATTGGCAGCAGTATTCTCCGGGGTTGGTGCGCGCATCATCTTAATAGGCGGTATGGTGCTTTCTACCGTACTGATTATTGAATACAACCGCCTAAAAAACTGGCTTTTGCTGGCAATAGAGGATTTTCAACGCAGCCGTGAGGAGAAGCAAAATGAAGCTAAGCCTGTAAAACCAACCATTAACAGCGATCCCGAGCCTTCACTGATGCCTGTCGAACCACCTCAACTGGTTATCCAAAACCACGCTCAGCAGCTTGCTGCCAGCGAGATAGCTGAACCAGAGCCCAAGAAGCACAAACCAGAGCCCAAAAAGGCAAAGCCAGAGCCAGATATGGACGGTGACGAGCGTGAATACATCATGCCTTCCATTTCCGACTTTTTAGAAAGCCCGGTAAAGCTTTCGGATAGAGACCGCAAAGAGATAGAAAACCAAATCCTCGGCACCAGCCAGATACTAAAAAACAAGCTGGCAGAGTTTGGCATCGAAGCTGAGGTGCGCAATGTGAACATTGGCCCCATCATCACACAATACGAACTCGAGCCAGCCAAGGGGATAAAGGTAAGCAAGTTTTCTTCACTTGCAGACGATCTGGCTCTCGCCATAAAAGCTAAAGCCATCCGTGTTCAAGCCCCTATCCCGGGTAGAGGGTTAATTGGTATCGAAATACCCAATCTTGCCCGTGACATGATTTATCTGCGCGACCTGCTGCTATCCGAAGAAATGCGCTCTATGCACTCCAAGCTTGCCTTCGGTTTGGGCAAAGACATTGCCGGTAAACCCCTTGTTGCCGATCTAACCAAGATGCCCCACTTACTTATTGCGGGTGCCACAGGCAGCGGAAAAAGCGTGTGTATAAACACCATTATTATGAGCCTGATCATGCGTAGCAGACCTGACGAACTGCGCCTAATCCTTATAGACCCCAAACGCGTGGAACTGGCAGGATACAATGAACTCCCACACCTCATTGGCCAGGTTGTTACCGATCCCGATACTGCCCTCGAAACCATGTATTGGGCGGTTAAAGAAATGGAGCGCCGTTATGAGCTATTACAGGAAGCAAGAGTGCGCGATATAATAGGCTATAACGAGAAAAGCGGCGAAGGTGAAGAACTGGAGAAACTGCCTTATCTGGTGATAATTGTGGACGAATTTGCCGATCTGATTATGACCAGCGGAAAAGACATAGAACTGCCCATCACCCGTCTGGCACAGATGGCACGTGCTGTGGGCATACACCTTATTCTGGCAACTCAACGACCTTCCATAAAGGTTATCACCGGCATTATAAAGGCAAACTTCCCTGCCCGTATTGCCTTCCAGGTATCCTCCCGCGTGGATTCCCGCGTTATTCTTGATATGATTGGTGCAGAGCGTCTCTTAGGCAACGGCGACATGCTCTTCTTACCACCAGGTAAAGCAATGCCCGAGCGCATCCACGGAGCATATGTATCTGATCACGAAATAGCCCGCACCTGCGACTTTCTTGCCATGCAACCAAAGCCCAAGCAAGACTTCAGCCTGAAGGTTGAGTCTCAGAGCGATGTGGGCTTTTTTGAATACGATGACGACCTCTTCCCCGAAGCAGCAAAAGCTATTGTTTCCAGCGGTACTGCCTCGGTATCTATGTTGCAACGTCACTTCAAGATTGGCTACGCTCGTGCTGGCAGACTTATCGATCTGCTGGAGCGAGCGCGGGTTATAGGCCCCCATCTTGGAAGCAAATCCCGCGATGTGATCGCCACGCGTGAAGACCTCATTCGCATAGGAGTATTAGATGAAGAAGATTAAACTATTTGCCCTTACCACAATCCTGCTGCTTTCCTGCTGTATAGGATTACAAGCAATAAATTCGGAAGCACTGTACCAAAAAATCACCAGCACTTATGGCAGCCTTAGCAGCTTTCAGGCTAACGTTAAACAAGACAACTATTTTGCTCAGATAAAGAAAGACATCAGCTACAGCGGGAACATCTACTTCACTCGTGGAAGAATGGTAATAAAATACGACAAACCCAATGTGCAGAGACTGATGGTAAAATCGGGCACAGTTGAGCTATACGACGCCCAATCCAAAACCATCTTCCGCTCCCGGATGCGCCCAGAATTCGGCAAGATGAATCCCGTAGAAATCTTGCAGCTATACTGGAAGAAATCTACCGTTAAGATGCTTGGCAGCAAGGGAAACGTTACGGAAGTGAGCCTAAAACCCATCGATGACCCAAGCATCTCCCAGATGAGCGCATTTATAAATCATAAAACCGGTATAGTCCAATCTCTCAGTTATATCGACACCTCCGGCAACCGCGTTACTTACACATTCTCCGGCATAAAAACCAATGCCCGTATTCCCGAAGCGGTTTGGCAATTTAGCCCCCCTAAAGACGTTCAGGTGGTAGAACAGTGATAGCTCTAATAATGGCAGGAGGCTTCGGAACCCGGTTTTGGCCGGTTAGCCGCAAAGACTTCCCCAAACAATTTATTAGCATCCAGGGAAGCACATCTATGCTGCAAAAGACAGTAGAACGCTTGCTTCCAAAAGTGCTGATGCACGACATCTATATCGTAACTGCAGCAAATCAGGTAGAACTGGTGAAACAACATCTTCCCCGCTTACCCGAAGAAAACATCATTGTTGAACCGTTTGGCATGAATACTGCCCCATGCATTGCGCTCAGTGTAGAATTCTTAAGAGCCCGCTATAGTGATAACGAAGTTATGCTGGTATTACCCGCTGATCATGTGATAAAGAACGTCCCCAGCTTCCTTTCCAGTCTCATACCTGCCGAACAGGAAGCACGCAAGGGACGCCTGGTTACATTTGGCATTGTACCTGATTACCCCGCCACGGGATATGGATACATAGAAGCAGGCGAGCAGATTTCAGACAAGGTATTCGATGTTCTTCGCTTCAAAGAAAAGCCCGACAAAGCCACTGCCGAGCAGTTTATAAGCACCGGTAGCTTCTATTGGAATAGTGGTATGTTCTGCTGGAGTTTGGGAGCTATTAGCGATGCCTACAGCAGCCTCCAACCCGAAATCACGCGCCTAACAGCAGCAATAGCCGAGCTTTGGGACAGCCATGGAATAGCTGCGGACATCTCCGAGATATATTCGCAAATGCCACGCCTAC
>DIMZ01000176.1:6846-8100 GCA_002425825.1 Cloacimonetes bacterium UBA5553
ATCATGGAAAAAGCCGACAAACGCGGTATAATACCGGTTAACTACGGTTGGAGCGATGTAGGAAGCTGGAAGGCTTTGGCAGACATCACTCCTGCTGACCCCAAGGGAAATCACTTCTCAGCCGCTGGACTTGCCATAAACGCAAACGGAAATTATAGTAAAACCACCAAATTCACTGCCATTATCGGCTTGGATAATATCTGCGTGATAGAAACGCCCGACTCCATTCTCGTATGCAGCAAAGAAGCAGCAGAGGATGTGAAGAAGGTAGTGGATCACCTCACTCAAAACGAAATAACGGAGCTATTATGAAGCATCTTATAATCTCACTTTTTGCCCTACTAATCCTGCTAACCGCCTGGGCACTTTATGCCAACACGAATACCGAAACTGAAATTCAGCTAAATAGTTATAGCGGCATTTACAAGCATGAAAACGGAAGACACTATTTGGAAACTAAAGATGCCAGGCTAATGCTGTTGCTTGCCCCACCTGCTGCACTGGACAGTCTTGGCATAGATCTGAATGATGGCGATGATCTTGTTGTAAATGCCATTCCCCAAAAAGCTGCTTATTTGGTTAGCACAATCCAGATTGGTGAGAGTATGTTTCGTCTGCGTTCCGATGATTATAGCACCAACAGCTATAGTGAACTCGCAACTGTGAATGTTGCTCCTGCCAAGTGCATAGGCTGCAAGATGTGCATTACCCCCTGCCCCGTTGGCGCAATCAGCATGGTGAAGGGCAAGGCATATATAGACCCAGCTAAGTGCGTTTCCTGCGGAATCTGCATTGATGGCAACGGCAAGTTTCGCGGTTGCCCGGTTCGAGCTATCAGCAAGTAACATCACACCTTAATAGGAGCATTTATGAAACTGCACATCAGTCTGCTGTTCCTTATCATCAGCATTTCCCTTTTTGGCAATTGGGATTGGGCACTGTCCATTGGTGCAGCCAGCATGGAACGAGTATGGGACATGGCAGCCGATGCAGAGTCCAACATCTATATAACGGGTGATTTCGCAGATTCTTTGTTTGTTGGCGGATACAGCTATCCAGGCTTTGGGCTTATGGACAGCTACGTAATGAAATATAGCCCCTCCGGCAATCTGCTTTGGGCATACACTTTTGGTTCGGGTGCAGAAGATGTTCCTCTTAGTATAGACACCGATGCGCAAGGCAATTGCTATGTAACCGGCTACTTTGTGGACAGCATAAACATAGCAGACCAAAGCATCCAGTCCAATGGTGGCT
>DIMZ01000210.1:0-963 GCA_002425825.1 Cloacimonetes bacterium UBA5553
CTTATATTCCCTCGAATTTGCCGAGGCAGAGAGGGAGTATCGTGAATATGGGATGCTGAATGAATACCCCGAGATACTTGCCACATTAAGCTCTGCCGAGGGGATAAGCCCCACTTCCTCAGTGTATGCCTTTGCCGATGAACTGGTGAAGAACACTATTATAAACATTGAAGACGTGGAAGCAGAGATAGATAAGCATACCGATAACTGGAGCCTGGAAAGCATAGCTCACCTGGATAGAAGCATCCTTAGCGTTGCCGTGTATGAATTGCTGTTTACCGATACACCTGCAGCAGTGATTATAAACGAAGCCATCGAGATAGCCAAACGCTTTTGCAGCGAGCATACCGGTAAGTTCATAAATGGAATCCTGGATGCCATCCACAGAGATTTGGAGCAGATACAACAAACAAACCTGCCCACCTAATCATGGAACAGCTTAGTTGCTCGATTGGAGTATTCGCCCATAACGAAGCAGGCAATATTGGCAATCTGCTAAAGGCCATATTAAGCCAAAAAACTGCAGTGGCGAGTATTAGCGAGATAATTGTGGTTTCCAGTGCCAGCACCGATGGCACCGATGACATCGTGCGCGAAATTACGTCAGATAATCCACAAGTTAAGCTTATCACCCAAGCCAGACGCGAGGGTAAATCAGCAGCTATAAACCTGTTTTTAGCTCAGGCATCCCAAGCCATTGCCATTATCATTAGTGGCGATGTAATACCCGCCGATAGCACTATTGAGAAGCTGGTATCTGCCTTTATAGACAGCAAGGTAGGTGCATGCGGGGGACGGCCAATGCCAGTGAATGCGCATGACAGCTTTATTGGCTATGCGGTTCATCTCCTGTGGCGAATGCACCATCGCATGGCTCTTATTTCACCCAAGCTGGGAGAGATGATTGCTTTTCGCCGGGTGATGGACAGCATACCCTCAGACTCGGCAGTTGATGAGGCAAGC
>DIMZ01000210.1:978-3660 GCA_002425825.1 Cloacimonetes bacterium UBA5553
AAGCCATTATCCGTTCCCATGGACTGCAACTGAAGTATATCCCCGATGCCATTATCCATAACAAAGGGCCTGAGAATGTTGCGGACTTTATAAAGCAACGTCGCCGCATCCAAAATGGCCATTTGTGGCTAAGAGATAAGCAGGACTACAAAGTGGTGTCTCAAGACAAGGGAACCCTGCTGAAGATTATGGTGCAAGAGCTTGCCGAAGCTCCTCTGGACGCTATTAAGATACTTGGCGTAATGCTACTGGAAGGATATTGCAGAGCATTGGGTAGCTGGGACTATAGAATTAAGAAAAAGAATCCTTTCACGTGGGAAATAGCCCGCAGTACAAAGAACCTGAAGTAAGAAGCTGGACTTAATGATATTTATTCTGTTTAGAATTATAGGCTATTGGATGATGAAGCATTTGGGTGCGCCGCGTTTGCTACCCATGAACTACACTGTTAGCCTGCTTTATACCTGCAACTCGCGTTGCTCCACCTGCAAAATATGGAAGAAACACGCAAAAAACCTTAGTGTAGATGAGTACCGAAGCATTTTCCGCAACATTGGGCACTCTCCCTATTGGATAACCTTTAGCGGCGGAGAGCCATTTTTGCGCAATGACATTGTAGAGATAGTAAGCGAGATATATAAGCTATCCCGCCCCAAGATTATAAACATCCCCACCAATGGGCTATTGGTTAGAACAATAATAGAGAAATCCGAGGCTATTGCCAAAGCTTGTCCCAGGGCTCAGATTATAGTTAATGTGTCTATCGATGGCATTGAAAACCAGCACGATGAGATTCGCAATGTGCCGGGTAACTACAAAAAAGCATTAGCCACCTATAATGGACTAAAAGCCTTGCAACTACAAAACCTGAATGTTGGCATCCACACAGTGATATCGAGGTTTAATGTAGATGGCTTTTCTTCTGTGGCAAATGAGCTTATGCGCCTGAAACCAGATAGCTACATTACAGAAATAGCCGAAGAAAGAGTAGAACTAGACACCATTGGTGCAGACATTACTCCCTCTTTGGTGGCATACAAAAGCGCAGTAGACTACCTTATCCACCGCATAAAAAATGGCAGATATAAAGGGATGAACAAGATTACTCAATCCTTCAGGATAGAGTATTATAACTTAGTGAAGCGAATCATGCGCGATAGAACACAAATTATCCCCTGCTATTCGGGTGTTGCATCTTGCCAGATATCTCCCGATGGTGATGTGTGGAGCTGCTGCATTAAAGCCAAGTCAATCGGCAATCTGCGCAACAACGGATATAACTTTAAGCACATATGGTTCTCTCCGGAAGCTGAACTGGAGAGGCGTTCCATACACAAGAAAGAATGCTGGTGCCCGCTTGCCAATGCCTCTTATACAAATATGCTGATGGATATCCCTACCTTGTTCCGGGTAACCTGGCGAAGCTTTTTCTGCTGGTGGAGCGGCAAATGATAGCACTTCTTAGCAAAGAATGCAGCCCGCNNCTGCGAATACAGCGCTTCCAAAGACGGACGTTTTGCATGGTTCCTGCTTACCTGGCACCCCGAAACAGACGTTTATCTGGAAGAGATTGTCGCTGAGATAAAACTGGAGATACGTAATTCTGAGATAAATAATGTTTCCCGCATAGAGATTGAAAGCTGGCTAAAAAGCTTCTTTGCCGATCTGCATTGGAAGCTGCATGCACGATTGCGTAAGAGCAACCTGGTGGAAAAAGGTATCTCAATATTCTTTGGTGTGATGTATGATCACGAGCTGTTCTTCGTGCAAACCGGCAGAATATTTGCCGTGGTAACAGATGCGAAAAAGCTAAAATCCATCGGTAAAGACTGGCAGAACTATCAGGTTCAAAGTCAGGCAGGGCTGCAGCTGTTTGGCTATTCAGATTCAGACCTGGTGCTGAAGCCGCAGCGGTTATACTTAGCCGAAAAGCAGAAGTTGGTGGTGTTATCCGGCGAGCTTGCCCGAAAAATAATCCCACGTATAAACGATGTTGCCACCATAGACACATTTATTGAGACCTTTGCCGCTGAGGATAATCCGCTGTGGCTTATCCTGGTGGGTAAAGACAGACTGATAAAGCCAAAACGCAAAGGGCTTACACGCTTGCAGCTTAGCTCAATTTTGCTGCTGAGTATCACCGCACTTACCGCCCTGTATATGATGTTTGGCAATCGGCTATTAGACCAAAAAGTGCATCGTATGCGTCTAAGCTTTCAGACAGAGAAGAAAATAAGGTTGGATCAGATACCCACCACCCTGAACATAAACACCGAATACCTGCGTAACTACATGGATAGAGTAGTTAATCTACCTGCCAGGAACATATCTCTGGGAGTGGTTTGGAATACAGACTTGCCTTATGATATAAAGCTCTCCCCAGCATTTAGTCTGGACTATATATATCTGGTGGCAGATTCACGCCTGTTGGCGTTCTCGAAAAAGAACAGGCAATTGCTATGGAACAAAGGCTTCGATTCCGAGATTAAGTCCGTGCTGCTTAGCCAGGGTAGCTTACTGGTTAGCTTGGCAAATCAAGAAATAGTAGGCCTGAAAGAAGATGGCAGCATTGCCTGGCAGCAACACTTGCCTACTCAAAGCATTGTTTCGGAAAGCTTTGCCCCATGCGAAATCCGCAGCACAGACGATCCCAGGTTGGATAGAAGCATTGTGGTTGTCCCC
>DIMZ01000210.1:3673-10652 GCA_002425825.1 Cloacimonetes bacterium UBA5553
ATAGACCCCGCTAGAGGGGAAACGCTAAGTAGCTTAACCCTGAAACAAGACTTGCAGGCTCTATCATCGTACGATAGCTTTGCCAATTGCTTTTATGCCGTGGTAGATGGAGCAATCCTCTGTATAGAACTAAACATTGAGAATTAGAGCAATGAAAAGCCTGTTATCTGCCTTGCTCATTATTTGTTGCCTACAGCTTGCAGCAGTGGTAGAAAGCGCCATGCGTACTGGCTTAGCCCGGCTTCAATATGATGGTGGTGGAGATTGGTACAACGACCCTGAGGTTCTGCCTAATCTGGCAAGATACGCCAATTCTGTATTAAACGCTGGCTTTCCGATAGATCAAAGCATTGTGCGGGCTTCTGATATGAAGCTTTTTGACTATCCTTTTATATACTTAACTGGACACGGCAATATACGCTTCAGCGATAGAGAAGTGGAGAATCTACGTACTTGGATGCTGCGTGGCGGCTTTTTGTATGCTGATGATGATTATGGTATGGACGCCTCATTCAGACGGGAGATAAAGCGCATCTTCCCCGAGCGGGAAATGATTCTGCTCGATCCATCCTTCCCGCTCTTTACAAGTTTCTACGATTTTAGTAAAGGTCTGCCAAAGGTTCACTTGCATGATGAAAAGCCACCCCAGGCATTTGGTATCTTTGATGATAACGGCAGGTTAATGTGCCTCTATACCTATGAAAGCAATATTAGTGACGGCTGGGCAGACCAGAACACCCACAACAACCCACCTGAAGTGCGCGAAACAGCCCTTAAGTATGGCGTAAACATCCTGCATTACGTAATGAACAAATGAGCATGATATGAAGATAATTGCATTGTCCGACTGCCATTTCAAGTATCACCATAGTTCAAGTGCAGATGCCGAAAACGCCAGGCTATTACAAAGCTTCTTACATGGAATTGTGGGCAAATATGACCTTATGGTGCTGGTTGGCGACATCTTCGATTTATGGTTTGACTGGAAATATACCATAGTAAAGCAATACTTTCCAATTTTACGCAGCCTGGCAGACATAGCCGATGCGGGCTGTAGAATAGTGTACATCAGCGGCAATCACGATTTTTGGTTTGGAGACTTTTTAAGCGAACACCTTGGATGCGAGATGCATCAAGATGGCTTTAGCATTACTGCTGATGGACTGCGCATGCGCTTCGAGCATGGAGACATCAGGACGGTTAACGACCTCAGGTATCAGCTATACCGCAAGGTTATCAGGCTAAACTTTATGAAGCGCGTGTTCGCAGCCATCCACCCGGACTTTGCATTGCAGCTTGGTACCTTCTTATCTCGCAGCAGCAGAACCCGCACCGAGAACCCCGAGCTGAGAAACAGCAAGACTCTGGGGCTGAAGAACTATGCCATGAGTTTGATAAAGAACAACGAAGCCGATATAGTGGTGATGGGACACAGCCACAACCCGGAGCTTATGAACATTGACAAGGGCTACTATGCCAATTGTGGTGATTGGATAAACCATCATACATACTTAGAGATTGATGCAGGAAAGCCTGTTTTACGGCACTTGCAAGAGAATAAAAGAGATTAATGAAGATAGGAGACAGCATGAAAAACAAAAACTTAAAACTGATCCTCATCCTGGTCCCGCTTATTCTGGTGCTTTCATTAGCCACCATATACAGCCAGATCAAGACAAACCCCAACACAAACCAAAAGGAGGAGCCTGTGCCAGAAGCAACCGGCCCGAAAGCAACAACCAAAGCAATTATCACCACCACTTACGGTGACATCGAACTTGAACTATGGGGAGAGCTTGCCCCAAAGACTGTGGAAAACTTTGTAAAGTTAGCCAGCGAGAACTTCTATAACAGCACCTACTTTCATCGCGTTATCCCGGATTTCATGATTCAGGGTGGTTGCCCCAATACCAAAGACACCAACCGTGGCAATGACGGCCAGGGTGGTCCCGGCTACCAATTTGAAGATGAATGCTATGCCCCCGGCGAAGAACTGAAAGGTGAGATTACTGATATAGCCGCTGCTGAAGTTGTATGGAACAAGATAATAGTCCCCCACATGCAGCAAGCCAAAACTCCCGATGCAGAAATCGACGCAATCGTAAAAGAATGCCAAAAAGCAAGAAGCCTTAGCCCCTTGATGAAGAACACAGTGGAATATTACAAAACCCGCACCGGCTTCTCTGTTCCCTTAACCACTCAAGTGCTAAAAGCTAAGGTTCTATACGGTAATATCTGCATGGCCAATTCAGGCCCCAACACCAATGGCAGCCAGTTCTTTATAGTTACCAAAAGAGACGGCACTCCGTGGTTAGACGGCAAGCACACTGTATTTGGTAAAGTTACCCGTGGCATGGATATAGTGCACACCATTGAACAGCTTCCGCGTGACCGTGCCGACAATCCCAATCCCGAAAATCAAGCTTTCATAACAGGGATTTCTTTCCCAAAATAAGGAATGTAACATGTCGCGAACTTCCGAATCGGCACTGCAACAGGAGATTATGACATGGATTAAGCAGAATCAATACGTATATCTTGCCACTACCGACAAAAAGCAGGCAAGAGTGCGCCCAGTGGTTCTGTTTATTCACGATGACCGATACTTTGTTGCCACATTTAGTGGAGATTCGAAGGTAGCTCAAATTCAGAACAATAAACAAGTAGAAGTTTGCATACCCTTGCTTGAAGACGGCCACACCGGCTATATAAGGCTTAGCGGTATTGCCAGCATCGTTCATAATTCAGCGCTCAAGGCAGATGCCTCTGAGCGCTGTTTTTTCTTTGATGAATACTTCTCTGGTTATGATGACCCCGACTACACTTTGATAGAGCTGGACTTCGACTTCGCTGAGTATCTCAGACCCGCAGAACGTTACTCTCAAAGCTGCTCACTAAAACGCTATTAAACAAGGGAGACAATCATGAAGCGTATATTTGAATACAATGACGAACACTTGGGTAAATGCTACATCGTTATTCCAAAAATCAGGGAGATTTCCAAAGCCCTGGGCAATGTGGTTATTACTTTCGACAATGGCGATAGACGCAGCCTGATGGTGGACAAACCCGATGAAGTGATTAGCAGAATGTTACAGGCACTGGAGGATTATCACAACAACTGATTACGCCCTTGCCATTTCGTTCTTGTTTTTTTGTTTCAACCAAATGTTAAGCTAGTTGCGTCGAAATTACTTGACATTCACGCTTTAACCATCATGTGTGTGTCTAATTAGTAATTGGATTATATTCCATTAGCTTAGCATTATTCACCCATAGGAGTAGCTATGATCGACGAAAAACTGATTCCGTATTTGAACAATTCACTAAGAGAGTATTGGACTCTACCAGCTTTCACCGACTATCCCGGCACCGCATTACGATATGGTGATGTGGCAAAAAGGCTGCTGTGGCTACACAAGCTATACCAGGCTTGTGGCACGGTTAAAGGCTCAAAGATAGCCCTCGCCGGCAAGAATTGCAGTTCCTGGGCCATAGTTTGGTTATCTACCGTTACCTATGGTGCCGTAATTGTCCCCATTCTGGCAGCTTTTTCACCAGAAGACACTCAGCATATAGTTCATCATAGCGATGCCGAGCTGCTGTTTATATCGCGGGATAAATACGATTCTATAGACCCCGAAAACATGCGCAACATAAAGTATATCTTCTCTTTAGAAGACTTTAAGCTGCTGTATGCCAAAACCGATACCAGGCAAGAGCTTATCCCCGAGATGAATAGCATCCCCGAGATTAATAACCTGAAATCTTCGGAGCTAAATCTGCAAGATGTTTGCACTAATGAAGACCTTGCCGCCATAATCTACACCAGCGGAACCACTGGTTTCAGTAAGGGCGTAATGCTTCCGCATCGCAGTTTACTGGCCAATCTTATCGTTGCGAGAGACAATCTGCTGTTCAATGTTGGGGCAAAAGTGCTGGCATTCTTACCCCTTGCCCATGCCTATGCTTGTAGTTTTGACCTCTTGTACCCCTTCACGCGAGGGAATCACATAAACTTCCTGGATAAGATACCCGCACCAAAGATATTGCTAGCCGCAATGAAAGACTTGCAACCCGAGGTGGTGCTTACTGTGCCTTTGCTAATAGAGAAGATATACAAAAAACAGCTTCAACCCCTGGTGGACACTCCCAAGATGCAAACCATGCTGAAGATACCGGTGCTAAACAAGATTGTACAAAGGAAGATAAAGGCAAAGCTAATTACTGCTTTTGGCGGTAAAGTTCGCGAGCTTATTACCGGTGGAGCACCAATGAATGCAGAGGTGGAAAGCTTTATGAAGCTTATTAAGTTCCCCTTCACCATTGGTTATGGCATGACCGAATGTGGCCCCTTAATCTCCTACGTNNTTATAGATATAAAGATAGAATCCCCCGACCCGCAACGCATCCCCGGCGAGATTCTTATAAAGGGAGAACAGGTATTTAATGGTTATTACAAGTTTGATGAGGCCACCAATGACGTGCTGAAGGAAGGCTGGTTGCATAGCGGAGACATTGGCACCATGGATGCCGATGGTTTTGTATATATCCGCGGACGCAGCAAAAACATGATTCTCGGCCCCTCCGGAGAAAACATCTATCCCGAGTTGGTGGAGCAAAAGCTCTGCAACCTCCCCTATGTTTTGGAAGCATTGGTATTAGAGCGCGATCGCCAGCTTCACGCCCTTATCTATCCCGATTTGGAAAGCCTGGACGCAGCTCATATCCCAGAAGCAAAACTGCCGGAGATTATGGAGCAAAACCGCAAAGACGCCAACAAGATTTTAGCAGAGTTCAGCCGTATAGCCAAAATTCATATTGTTAACGAACCCTTCCAAAAAACCCCAACTCAAAAGATTAAACGCTATCTATACAGCTAATTGTTATGATGCTCCAAAGGCACATCTTAGCGGATGTGCCTTTTCTTTTACCGGACACAAAAAACCCCTTCCGAAGAAGGGGCTACAGGTCATTGACTTAGGAGGTCGCACTCGTGACCATTGGGGGGTGGTCACTAACCGGTAAGGGGGAACCCGGTTTTGAGATTCGCCTTATAGTAGCGCAACTTGTGTTCCAAAAGCCATATAAACGTTATATTGCTTTATGCCTATTACTTACAATGCTTTTAGTGTAATCCGCTTCTATAATACTGTGGAATGTTTTACTCATTCGTGGAATATATTCTACAGATACACTATTTTACTACCAACTTGGTTGACTTTTTGCCTGTCTTATTGCATGTACTAATTGCTTCAATCTGGGTTCCTGCCTTCACGCCAATAAGCTTATACACCAAGCTTCCGCCCTGGGCAGTCTCTTGAGCGCTAAGATTGTGAACTATGGCATCCTTAGCATTAATCTTTATCACTATGGAACTTATATAATGATCCGCAGGGTTTTTTACCTGATGATCAAAGTCAACTGATAGAATTTGGGTTTTTACATCGAAATTCAGCCCAATATTACTTGCCGGATGAGCCCAAAGACCCAATGCCAACAAGCATATTACGGCTATAATGATATGCTTTTTCATTGTTAACTCCCGAAGCTTATTTACTTACAGTATAAACGGAAATTGGCGCATTGCTAAAACAAATTGCCATAGTTTGGTGTTGTTGTCAAGTCCTGATATAGTTGACACGTTAGTGCCGCAAAAACGCCGACGTGCACGAAAGTAGGGTGCTCGTCGTTTTTGCTTAACTTATGCCGCATTATACACCGCCTCTGGAGTCTTGTATTTTAGGGCTTTATGCAGGCGTTTACTATTATAGATTCTGATTGAATCTGAGGCCAATTCTTGAGCTATCTTCAACGACGGTAGCACCTTGGAAAGGCCAAACTCATGTTTCAGGATACCATTAACTCTCTCAGCCACAGCATTATCGTAGCAACGAGCTACTCCTGTCATACTGCAAAGCATATGGTGCCGTCTCAATATCTTCTGGTATTCTTCGCTGCAATACTGGCTGCCGTGATCAGAGTGATGGATTATCCCCTCGGGATTATCTACCGTGCTAATTGCCTGTAAAAGTGCACTACATGCGTGTTTTGCCTTTAGACTATCGGCCACCACATAGCTAATAATCTTCCGGGAAAACATGTCTGTTACCAGATACAGGTACACAAACCCATTACAGGTATTGAGGTAGGTGATATCTACTACCCAAGCCTGATTGATCCTATTTATATGTTTCTTAATCAGTAAGTTAGGATAGTTAACACCATTGCGACCAGAGATAGAGGTGCGAGTAAACCTCACCTTCTTCTTAACCAACATGCCATTCATTGCCAGTAGCTCGAATAGCTGATCCCGACCAATCTTCAGTTCCTCCCTCTCAAGGTCGGCCAGCATGATATGAAGCTTACGTCCTCCCACCTTCGGCTGTTCTTTGCGGATGTTGCGCACTTCACTAAGCACGCTCTCGTCGCGTTTAGCACGGTTATCCTCTATCTTACTGTGCTTGTAATAGGCTTGTCGTGTGAACCCAAAGGTCATACAAATAACTCTCAGACTACTGCTTAGTCCGATTGTGTCAGCTTTTCTTTGAGCTTCTCGGCTAGCTGCGTACCAAGCTTTTTTTTTAAGTCAACCTGGAGGTCTTCTTCAACTATCTCAACTAATGATTCCCATGCTAACACTTGTAAGTGGCTGTCATCAAGTGCTCTCTGCAAACGCTTGTTTTCCTTGCGAAGCCTGATCAGCTCATTTTGCTCTTCGTTTGTCATAACGTATACCGCCTTGTTAATCCTTTGGTTAATGCCATACTTCTCTACCCATTCAGATATGCTGGTTTGTCCAGGGATCTTATACAACTTTCGGGCAGCTTCGGCTGATAAGATTCCATTTTCGACTTCTTCCACAACCTTCATTTTGAACGCTACACTATATCTGTTGTAGCTGCTGCGAGTATTCTTGACGTCACTCATCCTAATCTCCTTAGATTTGATTATGTGTCAACTTATTTAGGACGGGACT
>DIMZ01000013.1:0-227 GCA_002425825.1 Cloacimonetes bacterium UBA5553
TTGCGAAAGGTAACATGCGCATAACTGAGCTGCATTTTAGCGACAGGCAGCTACTTGCTGAAGGGCTAAGCTATAGTTCTGATGATGGCAGCATATCTGTGGAAGTAAAACGTTTACGTGTGCAGTATAACCTGCTAAGATTCTTAGTTTCAGGTTTCAAGATTAGCAAATTGGTAAAGGATGTTGACGTTATTCAGCCACAAGTAAGCATTAGCTATGTCCACATC
>DIMZ01000013.1:235-476 GCA_002425825.1 Cloacimonetes bacterium UBA5553
CCGAAACCTCCCAAGCCTAAGAAACCTCTTATCCTTCCTGATATAGCCCCCTATTTCTCAACCGCTCGTATCCGTAATGGCTCTGTAAAAATTGGTCTTTCTTTTCCGCTTAGCATTATTAACGCGGGAGATTTAGTTATCAGAGATGAGTTTAATGACATAAACATCAATGCCACAAATACATCCCAAACAAGTATTACACTAAATGCACTAAGCTCCCGCAATGGAAAGCTGCGAGCCA
>DIMZ01000013.1:504-2710 GCA_002425825.1 Cloacimonetes bacterium UBA5553
CTGCGAGCGATAGGGTTACTTGATAAAGGACGGATAAAGTCCATAGAGGCAGAGTTGGAAGCTTTCCGTCCCCAGTATGTTGAGCATACAGACATAACGAACGCCAATACCGAAGTATCTGCCGTGGCAAACCTGTTTCAGCGAGCCAAAGGAGAGGATCTCGAGTTCAATGTTAAATCCCAGATTTGGGGAACCAACCTGCTGTTTTCATCCAAGTATCAAGTTAATATTCCCTTTATTGCAGCAGAGACAGACGGCTCATACCTGAAAGCACAGATGAGCCGCAGCACAATTGGCAACAGCAGTATAGAAGCAGAGGTTGCGCTAAGCAACATGGATTCAGATATTAACTTCGATTATGCCAGAGCAGTTGGCATTGCCGATTTAGCAATGATCAGTCCTGATTTTGCGGGATTGGTTAACTTTGCCGGTACGGCAAATGGCAAAGTGAAAAACATGATAGCCAAAGCAGAGCTGAGTTCATCAAAGGTTTCATATCAGCAGTATGAACTTATCGACACTGCCATCAATGCTGAGTACGCAGACAATGCTGTAAGCTTCAGCATACCCAATAGCAGCTTCGAGAATCAACAGATAAGCATTAATGGTGATTTTGCGTTAAAATCCCTCGCGTTAACTGCCAACATTAAAACGCATCCAATTAGCAGCGACCATCATGTTTACTCTGCCAAAGCCGATATTGACGTATATGTAGAACTATTGGATAAATACCCTTTAGTAGAAGCTGTCGTAAACAACATCGACTTTAGAAGCGGTGATCTAACCATCAATGACGTTATGGGACACATCCAGCTTATTCCTGTCTCTCAGAATGATAACTATTATGTTGATGTGGGCTTGGTAGCTGCAAACGGCTATTCGATATCTGTAGTAGGAGATATTCTAGACAGGAACTTATTACTGGACGCCAAATTCGCCGATTTAGATATCTCGAACATCTACAATCAACAGGAACTTGAAAAGATTCGTCCTTTACTGAGTGGCTCTCTAAAAGCAATCATGCAGGGTGAAAACATTTATGTGCGGAGCAGCATGGATGCCGGGATTATTTGGCCGGTTATCTATTCTGCTAAGCTTGATGCCATTGGCAGCATAAATATTAACTCACTTGATGCCGCTCTGCATCTTGATGCCAGCAATGGCTTACTGAACAATAATGAGCTTGATTTCACGGTTAATGCCACCATGAATAATAAGCAACTATACATAAACGGATTACGAATAGAAGACTTGATAAGCCTAAGCGGTAGATTGAACTTGATTGATGTGACAGACTTTGCATTATCTCTAGCGATGCAGGATATAACAGCCCGGGACGTTATAAAATACTACCCCGATTTCGATGTTGCCATTCCTGATTTCCGGTCTTTAACCATGGTAGCTGAATATAACAGGGACAGTAAGAAGTCCTTAGACGCAAAACTAAGCCTGAATGAGCTGGATTTGCTTGCCATTGTCCCACTTAGTATACACTTGTCGCTGGGTGGTAAACTGGACGATATTCTTATACAGGGAGAGATTAATACCGATAGAAAGAGGATAATTAACCTCAGTGGCAGTGCTGCCATAGACGACAGAATTGATTTCTCAATGGAAGCCTACTTCAATGATCTTGCCATTCAAAGCGTTGTTATAGACTCTCCTGTAACCGGAAACGTGGAAGGCATAACAAGTATCGCCTTGCGTGATATTGCTTCTGAGAACAGGGAATTGGACATCCTGGCGGATTTACGTGCCAACAGCATTGAAATTGACGGATTCAGGATTAATGACGCAGCTATTACAGCCATCCAGTTTCCAAACATGCTAGTTGTGGATAGCCTTTATGCAATGTCTGATGGCTTGTTTGAGCTTTCCGGATCGGGGGCAATTGATTACAATGCTCTTAGCAACGAGTATTTCGAAGGTTCAAACTTACTTAATCTCCGTGTTGAAGGCCAGATGTTTTCCTGGCTTGGGTCTCTGTCTTCTTACATTCAGGAATCCCGCGGGACATCACGCCTGAGTTGTAGTGTTGGCGTGATAGAAGACCAGTTCCTTTTAAAAAGCGGAGTAATAGACATCCGCGATGGCTTTATCCGCTTAAAGGACCAAAGCGAAGCACTGAGAGATATAACCCTTAGATGCGCTATAGACAATAATAAGCTGTTAATCGAGCGTGGTCAGGTAGTAATGGGAGATGGTA
>DIMZ01000092.1:0-474 GCA_002425825.1 Cloacimonetes bacterium UBA5553
TAAGGAAGCTAAAGACTGGTTATATATTTCTGAGGCATCAAAGGTCTTTTCCAGATATGGGCTAAGATCAAACTTGCCACCGGGATTCTTGGTTAGCATCTCGCGAAATACTCGTTCGATAATCATCAAATTACCGCCGGTTATCCTTTGGAATATCTCGCTTTCGCTTACATAGGTAAAGGCTTGATTGGGGAAAGTAAGCTTAAGCAAATGCTGGCAATCTTCCACGCCCAGTGCCGGAATATGCTCTATCTCCGAGAAAGGAAACAGCCTATCATGCGAAAACACCACCACCTGAATTCCCGCCTCAGGCAGATACTGCACCACATATTGCAGATAATCACGCGTGTATTTGTCCATCACATCGCAATCGTCTATCACCAATAGGCAGGGGCTAAAAAGCTGTCGTCTGTTCAGCTCTTCGGTTATGTAATAATAAAAATCAAACTTGTTTTTGGAGGCTATATCGGCTAG
>DIMZ01000092.1:526-2753 GCA_002425825.1 Cloacimonetes bacterium UBA5553
TTGTAGATAACCTTTAGCTCGGTTTCTTCTATGCCGCATAGCATCATTAGCAATTCGGTAAAATGATTCATCACCAGCGGATGGGGAGAGAAACTCATCGGCTTTGGATATTGCTCGGCTAAGCTTTGCAATAATGGCGATACAAAATAGCTCTTACCGCTACCGGATTTACCGGTTATCTCTACTAGGTGACTTGCCGTTTTATCCCTCAATATCCCTATAACCCGGGATAATGCTATCCTGCCTGTNNTATTCATCTGTTTTGTCATGTTTTCCGGCATCAATCCTCCAGTATGGAAGCATTAGTTTACATACCCACTGTAAATAGAGTTGACAATATGTCAAGCGAAAAGTGAAGCTTGTTATCTTATCCTTCTACAATACTGGGGTGGACAAAAATGAGATGAATGGACAAAAAGCCTAACTTTTTTTTCGCCACCCGCCTAACCTGCTGCTGTGCGGGTGTTAATGGATGTATAGATTTGTTGCAATTCCTGGACCTGAAGGGGAATCCACTCCAGACCTTCAATGGGCAGACAAGGTGTACTGCCCATACCCCCAGCACTCCGGTACTATAGCACTACCAATTCTCACTCTTCCCCTTAATCTGCTTATTAAGAAACACAGAGGGATGTGAGTAATAGCAAATTCTTATTGACACGTTACCGCAGCCAAATACAATGAACGCAAGAAACTACATGGTAAGATACACATAATGAACATGTGGTTTTACCTTTTGTATATGGGAGCTTATTATGTTTTACAAAGAAGCAGGTTCAGAGCTGGGCAAAAGGGTCTGGAGAGTTTGTTTATTTCTTATTGCCCTGTATGNNATTATTAACAGCTTGTAAGAACGACACTACAAGCCCGGAGCCATTCAACTACCAAAAATACGCTACTGAAGAGCAAATTGTATATACCAACGCTGCCGGAGATACGCTGTATATCGGCACTCGTTACAATCGTGAATTCCAACATAAAGTAGAGAGTATTCTTATAGGTATAGAGCCAAATGATATCTATGACAGTTACTTCTTTAATTTGGATGATAACAATACCGCACACTTCTTTGAAGACATTGGTAAGTATAACAAGTACATCTTTGGCTGGGTGGACTGGTATTTTACCTATGCAGCTGATTCTGACGGCAATTTCGTACTCGCTAATCAAGATGGCGTTGCCAATACCGACTACTATGGCGTTTGGGTAGGCATGAATGATCCCAGTGTTTCTCCAATATTCCGAGTTTGGACAGCAAATCACAGCATAGCAAACTTCCAAAACTACCTGTTAACTGGCAATGAAGTATATCTTCAAAGCGCATGCAGCCCAACAGACCCTCTTGCCTCACCTATGAGGAAGGTGTATTGGGATAACCGCCAATAGCTGTAACTTATCTATTATCAAGAGCAAAAATACACATAACTAAGTTAGACGCTTGCTTAATTTGACTAAGGAGAAACAAATGAAATCATTATCGGATAAGGGGCAAGGCAATGGAGACCATCAGCGAACATGAAGTTCTTGACATGGATTATGATATATACCTTCATGCAAACTTGGGTTTATATCTAAACAAGCAAAGGCTTAAGCCATGAAGCAAGGCAGTCCTGAGCAATGAATAAAGAACAACCCAAGGAGTTAATATGAAATACACTGAGGAGAGCATCAGGCTTTTTCAAACCAGAATAGAAGCCTATCTGAATATATGGGAAAATGCAAAACCTGAAGACTTGAAAGATTATCACTCGGATTTTATGCACTCGCCCATTAAGGCAAGGGAAGCGTTGAATCGTCAATACTATGGCAATCACCTTAGCGAAACCCAAGTTTTCAGGCTTAAGATGCTGGATGTGCAATGGCTAAGACATCCGCTGTTCAACACCTTCCATCGATCACTCCAAAAACTGATTGAGGAATTTCTAATTGAACATGAGCTTTACTTCACCTTTCTAAATACCGATTATGGCTCATATAGTAATGCAGTTGGAGATGCAGATTACATAGAAAGCTCTATGAATAAGTGGGAAAGAGTATATATAGACTGGGAAGATTTTTGGGAAACCTATGATGAAACTCAGAACTCACTGGAGGGACGTTGGTATCTGCATTGCCTCTGGAAAAAGGGCATTCTTGACCAATACCAGATAAAGCGTTTAGTAGATTTGGACATAAAAGCACTGTTATGCGCCAATGCCTATTACTTCTCCATCTCCGATTTCAAGTT
>DIMZ01000092.1:2758-7172 GCA_002425825.1 Cloacimonetes bacterium UBA5553
GTTTGGGATAGGATTTACAGCGCTGATCCAGATAAGCTTACGCAGTAGATTACTTTTTCCTTATCCTGATATCTATATGGTAATGCTGGGTTTCTGATTGTTCCTTCTTCTCTATGTTGCGTAGCATGTGTTTCACACTACGCATTAGTGCCCATTCGCTAATGTAAGGCAATCCTTCGCGCTTACATCTGGCGCGTTCAATTATATGCGATATCAGCCACCCTAACAATACAAGTAAGGCTAATACTAACAAAAACATCTTTCCACCTGCCCCTTCAAATCCATACCCAGGCTATCTTTCTTCACTGCCATCAGGAATAACCCTTTTCTCTTACTCAGCTTAGCCCAAAGATTGCCAATAAAGGTCTTGTCCTTGGTGTCCCTATTATCTTCCAGCATTTCGCCTTTATACTCCACCACCATCACTCTACCATCATTCAGCTCTGCCACAAAATCGGGGTAGAATCTATCTGTAGATGTAGGCAACCAAAAAGAACTCTGTGGCTTGCGCTCCAGGTTTCTCACCCAGGTTTTAACCAATGGATGTCTGTCAAGCTCTTGGGCGCACAGCACTTCTTCATCATTCATATTGCCTATCAGCTCATAGAGATGCTTCTTAAACTGATAAGAGCCTTTGTAATAAGGTGCTGATACAGGGTAGGCATCCAAACCTGGAACAAAGGGGAAGCTGTACTTAAAATCCACTGCAAGCCTTTCTTCTTGCTCCACAATCAAGCTCTGATACCCCTTCTCTTTTGCCTTAAGGATATTGGCTTTTATCAGTTCCTTAAGTGCCAAAGCAAGCTGGAACTTAGCCAAGAATAGCTGCTCCAAGCTAAAGCCCTTATTTTCCATCAAGTAGATTAGTGTATTATTGATAAACTGGATATTTTCCCATTGAGATATATCCTGCCTACGTATCTCTTTGTCCAACCAGTTAATCAAATCCAGTTTGTCTAAATCCGGCAGCTTGAATAGCAGTTCATCTTCCCTCTCTCTGTATTCATCGCTACTCCATATCACCTTGTTCTGCTCGCTGATGTCTATCTCGAATGTATCACCGGATTTGTTTATCCTGAAATGAGGCAACTCATGAGAATAATCCAATACACACCATTCCGCTGCTTCCATCAGGGCATCTTCATCCATAAAGTCAATTCTTTCGTTTTCATCCACAAACACCAAGCGAGGTATGCTGAATCCTGTTTTCTGCACAGGTGCTGTATTTCTATTGATGGTTCTAGCAATCCTTTCCCTGTTAAGTATCTGCTTCATCTCAGCCTTCTGCTCTAGTGGCACTGCACGCACAATGTCGTCAAGCTCTGCATCGTCAATATACTCGTTTAGCTGGATATTAACGCTCCCATCCAGCTCCACTATTGTCATCTTGTTTAGAGTAATGAAATCCACCGCATCCATATCAAAGCTACNNGACTCACGGTTATTGTCTCAGGTTGCCTGGCAAAGATGTCTGTTTGAGTACTATCCTCCAGCTGACCTTTTTGCTTAACATAAGCATCCGCTTCCAGCTTTTCAAATCCCATCTTGTTTATCAAAGCATCTTTCAGGTCTTGCGCTGCCGTGGCAAAAGAAGGAGAGATAACATGCGCATACGCCATGTTCAACTCAGGGTTCTTTCTTCTATTCGCATAAGGCATACGCAAAACCCTTCCCAACAGCTGTTCCACTGCCGTGCTGGACTTCACATTTGCCACAGAGCAAAATACATAGGCAAAGGAACAATCCCACCCCTCTTTAAGGGCTTCCACGGTTATGATGTATTCGATAGGGCAATCCCTGGCAAAAAGGTCTATATCCTGCAAGCCTTTAACCTCACCCGTGGCAATGGCGATACTGCTTTCGGGAATGGATTCATTATCAATTAAATAATTCTTCAAGACCTCAACCGTCACTTCCCTATCTTTGCTCTCTGCCTGATACAGCACTATTGGTCTTATGTAGCTATCTTCGCTTTCTGTCTTTGTCTGAAGCTGCTTTCGTGTAAGCACTGCTTCTGCCACTGCCTGCTGCCACGAGCCATGTTCTTTTAGCACTATGGGTAGTTTAATCATTTCTTCATGTTTTAAGTCTAAAGCCGATACACTGTGCAGAACATTACTGCCATTGTCAGCCGACACATTTGGCGTTGCCGTAAGCTCTACTATGCATGAAGGATTAAGCCGTTTAAGTGTCTCATACGAAAGCTTGGTCTTGGCATTGTGTGCCTCATCCAGTATCACTAAGGGCTGATGAATGTGGCAGAGGTTTACAAAGGAGAACTTTGGCTTTCCTTTATCTGCACCTTCCTCTATCTTATCCAGTCCCGCTGTGTTTGGGATCACTCGCTCAAAGTGCTCTTGATAGCTTTCGTTATGGTCATATATTCTACGTCCGGTTTTATCCTGCACCCTCAGTGATGCCAGGGTGCCGATTACTATGCAAACCCGATCCTCAAAATCCTTTGGGCGTATGTTGTTCACATCAGAAATAGCAAAAACTGATACCCTTCCCCCAAAGTATTCATCTATTGCCTGACGATAGGGATGTCGTGGCTGCACGAGGCAAGCAAGTGTTTGTTCGGCAATGGTTATGGTTGGCACCAGCCACAATACCAAGGGATTCTGCTTGTTCATAAAGTAGAAGGCAGCTTCCCTAATCCCGTAGGAAGCAAGCACTGTCTTACCTCCGCCAGTGGGAAGCCTTAGGCATACATAGGGAATGTTACCAAGGTCATAGGTATTGTAACTTACTCCCTTTATACCCTTGTCCTTCATATACGCGATGTATGCGTCTGATGCACCCTTTTCCCTTGCCAATTGCAGATATTCTGCCAGGGCAGTAATGGTATCCGTCTGGTATCTCTTTAGTTCAAACATCTCAGTCCACCTTAATGTCGTATGGTATCTGCTTAAAGCTGATGTTAAGCTCGCTTAGCCTGTCCTTGTTTAGCCTGCTTGCCTCTCCATAAATCACCTTTCTGCCTGTATGTTTGGGAAGCTTATCCAGCAGCTTTAGGGTTAGCACATTCCCGCCATTCACCGTTTTGTCCCCCAAAATGCCATTATACAGCAAGTAATATGCCGTATCGCCATGCTTGCCCAAAAGCGGACTTTGCGTTTCCTGATGCAGTGGACTTCCCGTTTCCAAATACCAAATGTGCGAGGCAAGGGTTGGGAACTTAACGTCCGGGTTCACCTTGCCCTCAGGAGTAAAGATTGCTTCACCCAATGTATAGAAGCTGAATCCACCCCCACCTTGCCAGTTAAGGGCTTTTGAGATTCCACCCTGTTCACCCTCCACCACCTTTTGCATGCGGGGAACGCAGTGCGTAATGGCATGCTCACCCATCTCTATCCCAATCCATCGTCTGCCCATTTTATGCGCTACCGCTGCTGTGGTTCCAGAGCCCAGGAAGGTATCCATAACGAGGTCTCCGGGATTGGAACCAATCGTTATTATCTGTTCTAATAGCCTTTCTGGCTTTGGAGTAGAGAAAACGTCATCTGTATTGAAAACTTTAACCTCTTTCTTCGCTTCTTGATTATCTCCAACTTCGTCTTTCAGCCATATTGTAGTTGGCACCAAGCCCTCTTGAACCTCAGTAAGGAACCTTTTATATCTTGGAACGTTGTTCCCATCTTTACCGAAATATATTCTATTATCTTGGATTAGCGCATTGAACCGATCTTGTGAGAACCGCCAACTTGTCCCTTGTGGTGGATAACAAGATTTGCCATTAGGAGTTACAATCTCATAAATGTCTTTTTCATTAGGCGTTTTTGCATGGCAGGGTCCGGAAGCCCAATCACCTCTTGGGTCATTATCTGGATTTTTGTAAATTTTATTATGTGACTCGTCTTTTCGCAAGAGGTTCCTGTCCCAGACATCTTTATTTTTACAATACGAAATAACAAAATCATGGTTATCAGAAAGCCATCTTGCATCATTGCTTCTTGTATGCTTCTTTTGCCATATTATTGTGTTAACAAAGTTCTTCCTGCCAACNNCACCTCATCACAGATCACCTTAAGGTAATGTCCTTCATCATCATCAATGGATATCCAAATGCTTCCATCAGGCATCAGGAACTCCCGCAGCAGTTCCAAGCGTGGATACATCAGGGAAAGCCATTGGCTATGTTCCAGATTATCGTCATAGTGGCTGAAAGCGTGGCGGGTATTATAAGGCGGGTCTATGTATATGCACTTCACCTGTCCGGCATAAAAGGGTAGCAGGGCTTTTAGTGCTTCCAAGTTATCCCCTTGGATAAGCAGGTTTTCATTCTGCTGTGCCCCATAGGAAAGCTCCTGGTTATGCTTCAGTATCCTGTATGCTATGTTTGTTGTGGCGTTTATCGCTTCTTTCTTACCCAACCAATTCAGAGTAGGCATTTAGTCCCCTTTTCAATGTGCAT
>DIMZ01000092.1:7222-7366 GCA_002425825.1 Cloacimonetes bacterium UBA5553
ATAAATTTGTCAAGCGGAAAGAATTTGTGTGTTATTAGTTCGCTTAGCATATGCTGTTTCAGGGGCTTATCATCCTTGCTACATATCATATTAGCCCACCTCTCCCCCTCCTTCACCTAGATATTGTTGGGGCTACCTTGCGTG
>DIMZ01000022.1:0-645 GCA_002425825.1 Cloacimonetes bacterium UBA5553
CTATCAAATAAGTGTAGCTTACATGTTTTAGTTAAATAAACTTCTCAATAGGGGTATCAATAGGGGTATTGGGAGCTATGGTACATGGAAATCTCTGTGGTCATGGAAAGCTTCTTGCATATTGTATGTAAGTCTTGAAATGCATAGGTTCTAATTACCTTGGATTAACAAATAAGGAGATATAATATGAAAAAGATAGCCATAGCTTTATGCCTTGTTGTGCTGAGCTTGGGTCTGTACGCAGGCCTTCTTTGGCAGGATGCAATTCCAATCCGCCAGGGTGTGAATATCGAATGGTTCCGCACTGGAACAGACACCCACGACGGTGGTGCCATTTATGTTTGGTCGGACACCAAGCTTGGTGAACGTGACCTTTGGGCACAGAAAGTGGATGCCATGGGTAATCTCGTATGGGGAGAACCACTTTTAATTGACGGTAAGATAGACCGTCAGGAAGATCCGGTAATAACCAAAACCTCAGATAACAACTACATTATTGCCTGGATTGATTTCTCCGATGATCTTGACGGCAATGTATATGCCCAAAAGATTAACAGCGCCGGGCAGCTTTTATGGCCTGCGGGTGGCAAGCCTGTTTGCACACGTCCCGGCATTCAGATTTCACTAAATATGGAAGCTGATGCT
>DIMZ01000022.1:693-2036 GCA_002425825.1 Cloacimonetes bacterium UBA5553
TAGCCGCAATCCCAGTAAAGACATCTTTGGACAGCGCATATCTTCAAATGGTGATCCTCTATGGGCATTAAACGGTATTCCCATTGCCCACGGTGAAGGTGACGAAGCACAGAACACCATGCTCCCGGATGGACAGGGTGGATTCATGATTGGCTATACTCACAATTTTAATGGTGCTGAAGACATCTATGTAAAAAGATTTCATGGTGATGGAACCTTTGCCTGGAATGAGCCTCTGCCCTTGTGTGTAGAACCTGGTAATCAGTCCGGCNNGTTAGAATGGCGGCAATGAACGATGGTGAATTTATCTTCACTTGGGAAGATCAGAGAAATCCAGACTTAGACATTTATGCTCAAAAAGTGAATCTTGCCGGCAATATGCTTTGGCCAGCAGGAACCACAGTATATAGTGATCAGGGAATAGCCATTCCTCGTAAGCAAGAAAGCCCCAGAATAGTAAAAACATCAGACAACTGCGTAGTGATAGTATGGGAAGATTTTAGAGCCGGTGGCTCAAGTGCCGATTTATATGTGCAAAAGATGAATGTGGCAGGAACCAAGCTTTGGGGTGCCGATGGTATTGCTCTCAGCACTGCTCCTTTTGCTCAGATTGGTGCAAGATTAGCTGCGGATAGTAATGGCGGATGCTTTATAGTTTGGGATGACTATCGCAATGGTAACACTCCTAATGACGATATCTATGCTCAGCATTTGAACAGCAACGGCGTCGCCTTGTGGGAAGCAGACGGCAAAGCTATCTGCACTGCTCCCAATGGTCAAAATGGTGGCTTGGTTAAGTATTCGGGGGGAAATGTATTCATCAATTGGATGGATATCCGCAATGGCAGCGTTGGTATCTATTATCAAGTGCTAAATGCCAGTGGCGTTGCACAGCTCGAAACCAATGGCAAGCTGGTATTTTGGGGCTTAAGTGGCGACACACCCAAAGATAACTATCAGATACTACCCCGCTCCAATGACATAGCAATAATCTGGCAAGATACCCGCTATGCAAACGATGGATACCGCGTTTTTATACAGTTCGTAAATCCTGATGGCTCGGTTGATCTGGAAACCAACGGCCGTCCCGTAACCATTGGTGTTGATGGCAAGCAACTGCTACCCAATGCCGTTGTTACTCCCGATGATCATATCGCCATAGTTTGGGAAGACTCCCGTGGAAACAATCCCAGAATATATGCACAACTTATCGATCCTGCCGGTAATCGACTGTGGGGAGATGGCGGACTGGCTATCACAGATGCCTCGCCTCTTCGCCAGAAAGACACCTTTATTTCTTATCACGACGGTTCATACTATATTGGCTGGGCTAATTCTGTTCC
>DIMZ01000022.1:2059-9657 GCA_002425825.1 Cloacimonetes bacterium UBA5553
GGGCGCGGACGGTAAGGTTATATCAGTATTGCCTGCCAATGCACAAAACAGCGAATGTACTCTGTATAGCGTGTTAGAAAACTATTATGTTTGGCACCGCGTAGACCCCTTGTTAGGCTTGTACACCATTTGGGCAAAGAAAGTTGATGCCAATGGTGATGCTGCAACAGGTTGGCCAAATGCCGGCTTACAGCTCTCTACACATGATGATTGGGATACCATCCAGTATCATCCCGTGGCAGCCAGAACCCCTGAAGGCTTGTTCGTAATGTGGAAGGATAGACGCGAAGATTATATCCTGAACTATTGGGGACAACACGTTAGTGCAAATGGTAACCGTCTGTGGGATCCATTGGGCGTGTCCTTAGCCGAGAATGGCAGAGAACAGGAAGCTGCCGATGTGAGCGTTACCAGTAGCGGTATCACTTTCGCATGGTGCGAGAACATTAACGGTATTGAAGACATCTTTGCACATAAGTTCAGCTTTGATGGTATGCCCTTGTGGGGAAGCCTTGGATATGCTGTAGTGCAAAAAGACTCTGTTCAGTCACATCCCACCATTTCCAGCTTCTCAAATGGTCATTCGATTATAGCATGGGCAGACTTTTATGGTGACGAAAGCGATATCTATTACAAATACGTCACAGAGAATGGCGCAGTGCTTGGTGATCCCATTGGTTTGGTGCTCTGTAATGTAGCCAAGAAACAGTATCAACCTCTTTCTGTAATATTAAACGACGAAGCTTACGTAATTTGGGCAGATGGACGCTCAAGCGGAAAAACAGAGATTCTTGGGCTTTATATGCAAAAACTGAATAACTCTGTAAGCAATAGCGACATAGTAACACCGCCAATCAGCACTATTGAGCTGTACCAAAATCACCCAAATCGNNTATAACCTGAAGGGGCAGTTGGTGAAGAGTCTGCACAAAGGCAGCTTGAACGCTGGTAAGCATAGCATTGTGTGGGACGGTAAAGACAATACCGGTAATGCAGTAGCTAGTGGCGTTTACTTCTATCGCCTCAGCGATGGTATCAGCACCCAGCAACGCAAAATGGTGATGATGAAATAGTATAACACCGTAAAAAACATATTTAAGAGAGCTTCTACGGATGCTCTCTTTTTTTGTGTTAGCTTATGCTTATTGCAGTTTGAGTTAGGTATCCAAAGTGAGTATCGGATAATGAAGTGCTTGATAAACAAAAAGCGGTAAGAGCATATATCTTTACCGCTTAAGAATCTACAAATGGTTTGGTGAATATTACTGCATTATGTGTTGCTCAACCAATGTAAACAAGAGGCTGTCACATATCCTGTTAACGGCAGCAAGCTCACTTGCCTTTCTGGCGTTTTCGCGATTGCTCCCTGTGCTTTTTACCCCCGCTATGGTTGTGCTAAATATGCTTAAGCCTGTCCTGGAGTCCAATAGCTCAACATTTGCATCAGCGGAAGCAGAATACAGCCTGAGGCTATTTACATACTCACCTTCGTGGCTAATTATCTCTACGCGGAAGGTGTAGTCACTGGCTTTTATATCTGTTGGCACTTCCAAATCTAGGGTTTGCAACTTATTTACAACAATATCTCTGTAGCTTGTTCCCGGCTTGCCATCAAAGCTGTATATTAGAAACGCTCTTGGTTTGTTTACCCTTAGTTCCAGGTGTGCAGGCTTAAAACGCAATAAACTGAACATCTGGATAATAACAGGATTCTCTAAACTCGCCAGCCAATAGCTCTTGTCGGGTTGCATGCTAATGCTCTGTTGGGGGCTAAAGCTGCTAATCCTGTTTATTGTTAGTTTCGCTCTGCCATTAGAGTCGGTAATGCTGGAGCCTAGTATCTCTCCAGAACCCCTTTCGAAAGTGAATTTAACTGGAAAAGCCATTGCTGGATGCAACGCTGAATCCCTGTTATACCATACATTGGCACTCAGCTCAGAAGTGCGTCTCACCTTTGCCACCAAGCTTATTTCTTGCGGCTCAAAGGCAAAGCTAAGCTTCTCCGGCAAAGCCTGCAGGCGCGCATACAGCTCGTTATAGAGATTAACTTCTTTGTCACGATAGATAACCGACAGGTCTAAGTCTGTAAAGTCCACCACCAATTCCAGTGCCTTTAGTAGAGAGGCTATCCCAGATGTTATCCCCGTGATAGAGCCATCATACTCTGCTAATAGTTTCGTTGCCTGGGCTATAGCCAAATCCCGCTGTTGTACGCGCCAGGCTAGATATGAGCTCTTTGAAAGACGGTAATATGCCCAATAATCCTTAGCATCTTCATAAGTGCCTACCAATTGGATATCTTTTAATCTGTTTCTGCTCGAGCTCTTTATCTGGCTTATCAGTTCGGCTGAGGGTATGCCATTGGCTTCAGTTTCTTTTAAGTATATATCGGAGTCTATTTGAACGCTAATCTGTGTGGATATCTCCCGCAAGGCATTGTCTCTGGCAGATTCTACATAGTTCGGGGCTTGCTTCGGATGACGAACAACAGCAGTATAATATTCATTGTTATATGGGCGTTGAGACACCCAATCCGGTACTCGCTTGGAAACACTGCACGCTCCCAATACAAGAAGCAAAGCAATCAGTACTATCATGTTACGCATATTACTTTAAAATACTCCTAAGCTTTTGGGCAACGGTGTTACTCATGCTCTTCAGCGCAGCAGACACCATTTCGCCTTCCTCAGGTGGATATGGCTCAGCCTTTTCGATCTGTTTACGTATGGAAGAGCTTAAGGCACGCTGATCCCCACTAACTACACGAGCCCAGCTATCTTGCCATGGGTTTTTAGTTTCCAAGCTCTCGTGATGGATAATCCTGCCAGTTTCCACATCTATAACGCTGAAGGAACCTGCTATGGTTGCCGATGCTGTTTTGGTAAATAGCTTATAGTCGCAGCTAACTTCTGCCTTCACTTCCCTTTCTTGTGTTTTACCTTCTTCGTCTTTATATTCTTCCTTGCCAATAACCACAGCAGCTTTGGCGGTTCTGATTACCGATGTTGTTCTTGAGGGGGAAGATACTACCTGGAGAATGCTACCGGTAATAATCTCATGCGCACCAAGAAGCTGACCTAAATTAACCGTGCTTGCCTCGTTTACGAGACCTGAAGCACCAAGTTGCTGCTCCGCTAATACTGCATCCATCTGGCTACGGGCAATAATCTCGGTAAACTCGTTGCTAAAGTTGCCTTCCATGATGCGAGAGACAATATAATCTGACATCAACTCGGATATTGCTCCGTACTTGTTTTTGCTGTTGGATTTATCTGAGAAGGGCACTATCGCAATGCGTTTAATAGCAAGTTTGCGGGCCTGGTCATAACGCAGTTGTGCATCTTTGTAGTTTGCAATCAAGTTCATTGCAGCTTGAAACTCGCGTGCAGCCTTGCGTTGGATATCTATAGCATTAGACATTTTATCGAAGCGAATTCCAGCCTGATAATGTGCTTCTGCAGCATTCTCACGGCTTAGTTTAATCTCCTCGCTTAAGTCCGGGACGTTAAAAGTGAGCCGATAACCAGTGATGGGGCTAACCAGAGGAGGCAGGGTTTGAACCTGCTCCGCCAGGCTTTGCAGCTTCATGTGTTCAGCTAATATCTGTTCCCATGCGGTGGAGTCGGAGCTTTTCTCCAATGCTGCAACGCGTATGCTGTGATTGCTTAAAGCTTGATTCCATACTGCTTGAAGCAAGTCCTGAGCTTTTTTGTTGTCGGGCTTAATTCTAAGTGACCTGCAAGCATCGATTACTGCTGCTTCCGCATTGCCCCGTTCATAACTTTTCTTTGCTCTGCGGTAATAGGTGCCATTCTTAGAACATGCACTTGCTATTAAAGCTAAACATAACATTGTAGCTATAAGAAACCGACTTGGCATCGTTTCTCCTTTTTGAGATGAATATCTTACGAGCAAGGCACATACACTTACTGAATGTGTCAAGCGCATTTTTGCTAAGCCCTATATGTATAACAAAGCATCATGCATGCATCATTAATACTTGCATAATGGGATATTCACTTTATAATAGTAGCATAAACTAATGAGGTGAAGATATGAAACAATTTCTGTTTACAGTTCTGTTATCATTCCTGTTTATAACGTTGTTTGCCCAAACTGGTATGTTTGGCATAAGTTTTAACCAGAGCTTTACAGATGCACAGAAGGTCTTAAAGGATAAAGGCTTTGTGGAGACTGAAAAGGTTATTGGCAAAGCAGTGTATACGAATTCTAAGATTAAAGGATTAGAATCCGTTAGGCTTAATTTGGATGGCGAAACCAATGTTGTTACCGGCTGGGTAATAAAGTATTCTGCAAAAGGTGATAAGGCTTTTATAGACAAGCTAACCAAAGACTTAACCGATTTGCACAAGGTGAACCCATTTTATGATGACTATTATGGCGAAGATGTGTGGGAGTTAGAGAACGGAAAAGCCGTGTACGTAGCTATTGACAGCAACGACGATATTGTAAGCATGGAATATACCGAATTTGATGAATCATACTACGACGACTGGTGGTGGTAAGCTACTCCATCACCACCCAATAGTCATCTTTATCAACCAGTGAAGCTCCCGTTGCATAGGGAGTTTGTAGCTGCTGGTATGATTTCTTAGCTTTAATGCTCTCCCACTGCCAGCCAAGTGGCTTGGCTATGGCTTGTAGATTGCCAAGATATGCTTCAGAAACATAGGCCATAGGGCCACATTGTATATAAACAATATCCTTTAGTTTCATGTTGCCAATCTGAGACAAGCTTAATCCCAGGCTCTTATTCTCGCTATCCCAAAGCAGGGATACACCAGATAAATGCTTGGGATATTCCAAGCGGATAGCTTGCATATCTGCATCCAGAATAACAAGCGTGCCTTGTTGTTGGTGCATGGCTTCATTTATGAACTTACCAACTGGCACGGTATTATCCGAACTGAATACCGAGTTAAGGCTGCGAACCAGGTAAGGATGCGGATAAGCCTCATAGCCCTTAAGCTTGATTGTTGTCAAGCCACGCAACCACATATTGTCGCGCAAGCCTGGAAAGATAACTCGGACATCGGTTTCAGCCAAAGTCTCGCCTTGATACTCAAAAGCTATATAAGCAGGTATTTCATCAAGCTCCATGCGATGAAGATTAACCTCGTAGGCATCAATGCTTTTACAAACTATTTCGTGCCAGGAGCTATATCCCTGCGACTCTAACCACGCTACCAAAGCAATGCCCCTCCAAGTCTCAGTTACAGTTTTATCTCCCCTAGTTCTACTGCTGTTAAAAGTGACTAACCCACTCGAGACAATCTGTTCATATTCAAATTCTGTCTGACTACCAGATACATCAATAACTGTTATGGCATCCATGCAAAGCACGACAAACAACAGGCACAATAAAGCACAAGTTCTATGCATTGTTACAACTCCCATTGGGTTTTATGCTTCATATTTTTATGCCATGGATTATGTCAATCAGCTTCTGAGATTGACAAAATAATCGGGTCAATACTTATGGTCTTAAGCCGAGTGGTAAATCCTAAACATATTGTGCATGGACTACCACCGATTGGGTATAACTGGAAACGGTTGTGCCTCCCTTTTTGGAAAGGCTGCAGAGGAAATATTCTCCCTGCATGCCTCCTGCTTTTCATGGAGGTAATAATGAATAAGCTATTACTAATCATTGTGTTGTTCATCTCAATACTGCTTATCTCGTGTAGTGAGAAAGATGACACCCCCACAGATGTAAACATTTACGGCTACAAACTTGATCAATTCATATCGTCAACCTCAGTGCGCCAATTGGTAACAAGCGACACAACCGATGTGAATGACTATCGCTACCTTTTCGCATATGAGATTGTTAGCAACGATGCTGTGCCATGGAGCCCCCGGCAAAGCCCAAATACGAGCTTTGACCTTAAATGGGAAGATTTTAAGGATGGTTTCTATATCCCCAGCGACAATAAAAAAACATGGTTCTCCAATACTGCTATTCCCAACGCTTTCAAAGTGAAAAATGCAAAGACATTCCGCTTGTACAGAAAAGTAGATGTAGTAACCACCAGAAGCTCAAAACATGCCGAGTTGCATAGCTTAACCAAGCATACCATCAACAATTGGAACAACAGCCCGGAAGAGGCAGTGAAATTATCTGACTTGTTAACGGGCATCGATTCCTATACTGGAGTTAAGCTTGTTGCAGGTGATGGTTATAGCATGAGCTACACACCCGAGCAGATAGCTGATGCTTATTATTTGCTAAGCTCCGAGATTACCACATTCCCCAACTTTAACAGCACCATGACCGGAAGTCAAAAGAAATTCAAGCGTCTTGCCAAGTTGGAAGTTACCACCACCAATGAACAGAACCACACCTTTGGCTATGCTGAGCAGGCTACATCAAATATTAGCTTCACCATCCCGAATGATCTTAGTGGATATACAAGAACTATAATGGTAGATTATTAAGCCCCCTTTCACTTACAGAAATGACGAAAACCATTAGCCTAACTCTGCTCTTACTTGGATACTCCTTGTTGGTGGGATTTACGGGCTCGGACAGCCTGAAGACATACGTACTACCAGCAGTTAGGGTTATAGTAGATAAACCCACCGAAGCTATCGGAGCACTGAAACAGATATACCCCCAAGATAGTTCGGGGGCTCACAACCTGCGGGAAGTTTTCCTGAACAGCGTTGGTGTTAGTGCCAGCACAGGTAGCAAAGACGAAAGCAACTTACGGATAAGGGGCTTTGGAAAAAGTTCCATAAAAGTCATGATTGATGGCAGACCTGTTAATAATGGCTATTTCGGCAATGTTGACATTAGTAAGCTGTCTGTGATGGGCATCAAAGAAATCCACATGATTAAAGGCCCAGCCTCCCCCCTTTATGGTTCGGGAGGTATGGGCGGTGTGGTGAACGTAATAACCTTAGAACCCACAAATAAGAATAAACTTACTATAAACACCGGAATTAAACGCAATAATACCGGCGAACTGCAACTGCGAACCTCAAATAGCTTTCCAACATGGGACTACAGCTTGGGTCTTGGAGCTTTTAGTAGCGACGGTTTTGTGCTATCCAAAGCATTCAAACCCACTTATTTCGAAAATGGCGGGGTACGCAATAACAGCGCAAAAACACAATATAACCTTTTAGGTAGCTCCAGTTTTGAGGTGTTAAACTTTCACCGTATGGGTATCGATTTCTCATATTCGGGAATGAAGCGCAAAGACATTCCATCATCAATTTATGAACGCAAGTATCGAATGTATAAGGACTGGGCACGCTACAACTCAGGTGTATGGGGCAAGTTTCGCCTCTCCGACACAACAGACTTGAACACATTACTTAGTTATGATGGTGGGGGTGACAGATATTTGGAGTATAACGATGCTTCATTTCAATCCACCAGCGTAGATTCCCGCATGGATAACGAATCGATCAGTTTTTCCCCAAGGCTCCGCATCCAGCCCTTACACGGCCGTATATACGATTTTGGTGTGAGGGTAGAAAAACAGTCTTGCACGCGACAAGATACCTGGGCATATAAAGACGGTGCAGTGAATCGGCTATACATAGCCAATGCCTTTAGCCAGTTTGAG
>DIMZ01000025.1:0-2964 GCA_002425825.1 Cloacimonetes bacterium UBA5553
CTGTTTTGTATTACTTTAAATACATATATTAAACCACTTTATTGGAGATAAATCACTTTGAATATTCTGCTTACAAACGACGATGGTATCTTTGCACCCGGCATTCGTGCCCTGGCTGCTGAGCTGAAGCTTGCCGGGCACAGGCTTACCATAATTGCCCCGGATAGAGAACGTAGTGCAGCTTCTCACTCACTTAGCTTGCGCACCGATATTGTAGTAAAGAAATTGGCTGAGAATGAATACTCGGTTAGCGGAACACCTGTAGATTGCAGCGTGGTAGCCCTGCAAAAAATTATTACCGAGCCTATCGATTTAGTGATATCCGGCATTAACGCCGGGCAAAACATGGGCGAAGACGTACTATATTCCGGCACTGTAGCCGCTGCGGTGGAAGCTTCACTGCTAGGGAAAAGGGCCATAGCAATATCCATAAATTCCTATAGCGACCAGAAGTTCGAAGTGGCAGCCAAGTGGATGCGAAGAATGCTGGAACTGGGCATATACAAACTGGCACAACCGCATGGAGTGCTGAACATCAATATCCCAAACATCGAATACAACGAGATAAAGGGGATTAGATTAACCCGCACCGGTCACCGTAAATACTATAATTTCATAAAGGTTTCAGAAGAAAATGCCGATGGCTTTACCTATCGAGTTGGTGGCGATTCACCCGTTTGGGATACCGAACATGGTACCGATGCAGAAGCCATCAGCGAAGGCTTTATCTCCATAACTCCATTGGGATTTGATTTAACGCGCAACGATGCTTTCCCAGACCTGCTGGAATGGATTGAATCCAATAACCTAAGGCGGTTGGAGCAGTAATGCGTTTTGAAGATCAGAGGAAGGTGCTGGTGGAAGAGCTGGCATCTGCAGGCATAACAGATAAAGCGGTGCTTGAAGCCTTTCTGGCAGTACCCCGTGAGGATTATGTGCTGCCCGAATACAGAGATTATGCCTATCGTAACCAACCCCTGCCCATAAAGGATAAACAAACCATATCACAACCTCTCATGATTGCCATCATGATGCAATTACTTTCCCTAAAACCAGATGATATTGTGCTGGAGATTGGCACTGGCAGCGGATATCAAAGCGCATTGCTGGCGAACATTGTGAAGGAAGTATGCAGCATCGAGCGCATTGAAAGCTTGTCTTTGGGAGCCCAGAAAGTGCTAAGACAGGCAGGATTTAGAAACATCTACTTTCGAATTGGCGATGGGCATTCAGGCTGGCAAAAGGCATTTCCACCTCATAAAACCTTTAGCAAAATAATAGTTTCTGCCGGAGCAGAAAGCATACCCCCAAGGCTTATCGAACAGCTTGCCGAAGGAGGTATAATGTTAATTCCCATCGGTGCAGGCAGCAACCAGATACTACATGCCATACGCAAGCATAATGGTGACGCGGTTGTAACTAAGTGTGGGGCTTGCTCTTTCGTGCCTTTCATAAACGACAGTAAAGACGGGCGGTGAAGATGATAAAATTGATACTCGGCTGGCTGAAATCATTGCTGCATAAGCCAAGTAAGTATGCGTCACTCAGGCGTTATTCCATATTTAAACATTTGGATTCGTTTGAGCTATACCTGCTGAATAACTTCATGCACCAGCGAAGCTTCAAGCAGGGTGAGCAGCTTTTCGATGTTGGCTACCCCCTGGAAGTAGTTTTCTTTATCGAAAAAGGCGAGATTGAAGTGATCGGCAAGGCTAATCCACATGGACGCGCACTACTTAGCAAGAATCAGTGGATAGGCATTATGGATATGTTTTACGAAAACATCCGCAGCAGTTCTGCCAAAGCACTGACCGACGTTCAGGTATTAGCCATCTCTCGTGATGACCTGATGGACTTGATTAATAAGAATCCGCACATGGGACTAAAGATACTATCCGGTATATGTGAATCTCTCAGCAGATATGTTTTCACCTTGTGTGATAGCTTTAGTGCTCAAGCTACTATCAATCACACAATAACCGATATTAACGAAGGGAAGTAGGCAAAAAGACACATGAACTGGACTAAGCTGCTATTTTACCTGTTTCTTGTATCTATGATAGTGCTTGGTGCATTCTTCTACCGTTGGATTTTTGCAAATCTAATCTACGCGATGGTTTTCTCATACATCCTTGATCCTTTTGTTTCATGGTTTGAGCGCCGCAGAATACCACGGTGGCTGTCGGTTGTATTCGTATATCTTGTTATCGTTGGTGTTATTGCATGGTTCACTTCACGCTTTATTCCCGATCTTGTAGCCCAAGGCAATTACCTTTTCGACATCTTTACCAGTGGTGAGCAGTTAAGCGGGAAATATATTGTAAGCTTACCCTTTGTTCATGGTATCTACGACTTTATGCAAAGCCTTGATGCCAGAATTCCAGGTCTTGCCCTCGCCCCAAAAATGATTGAGATACTTGATAGTGCAAATTCATTCCTGGCATCTATACCCAAGCTTTTAATGGATAACTATCAGAATATCCTGTCTGCCATATCCTTAATTGCCACCATTCCGCTGCTTAGCTTCTTTATGCTAAAAGACAAATACAAGCTCCGCAAGGCAGCAATTGAGCTTTCTACTAACCGCTATTTCGAGCTTTGCATCATTATTTTACGCAAGATAGACACAAATGTCGGCACCTTCCTGCGAGCCATGCTTTTCGAAGTTATTGTAGTAGGATTTATGGCATCCATTGCCTTTGGCATAGTAGGTGTGCGAAACCCGGTGCTGATTGGTGCAACCGCTGGTGTGGCTAATATCATCCCCTATTTCGGTCCCTTTATGGGTGGAGCCGTAGCTGCGCTCTCTGTGTTGATAGATGGCGGACCAATTGTTATGATTGTTTACGCGGCTCTTGCCATGTATATAGTTCAAGTAATAGATAACAACATCATATATCCAGTAGTGGTAGGCGGAACCATAAGCATGCACCCATTATTGGTTTTACTAACTGTATTGGCTGG
>DIMZ01000025.1:3000-5528 GCA_002425825.1 Cloacimonetes bacterium UBA5553
TGGTGGATGGTATGGCGGCATACTTTGGATGCTAATCTCTGTTCCTTTGGTTTACATATCATACAGCCTGATTAAAGTGCTACACACAAACCTAAGAGATTTTAAAATAATATGATAACGAGGAATCCATGAGTATCTTGGATAAATGTTACAACTTCACAGATGCCCGTAAGGCTATTGCCTCGGGATATTATCCCTACTTCAGAGAAATAAGCTCCGAGCAAGATACAGAAGTAATCTGCAACGGCAAAAAGATGCTGATGATGGGCTCTAACAGCTATTTAGGCTTAACTACTCACCCCCGGGTGAAAGAAGCTTCTATAAAAGCAATAGAAAAGTATGGTAGCGGATGTGCGGGAAGCCGTTTCTTAAATGGCACTTTAGACATCCACTTAGAACTAGAATCCGAATTGGCAAAGCTATGCGGAAAAGAGGCTGCTCTTGCATACCCCACCGGCTATCAGGCAAATGTGGGCTGCATCTCTGCCATGGTTGCCAAGAACGACTTTGTTATAACCGACAAGTTTGACCATGCTTCAATCATAGACGGCTGTATGCTATCGGAAGGAACAATGCTGCGATACAGCCACAATGACATGGCATGCCTGGAACGAGTTCTGCATAAAGTGCATGGTAAGAACTGCCTGATAGTAGTGGACGGGATATTCTCTATGGAAGGCGACATAGCCAATCTTCCTGAGATAGCCAAACTTGCACATAAGTATAACGCTGGTCTGATGGTTGACGAAGCTCATTCACTGGGTGTTTTGGGAGCTACCGGCGCAGGTGCAGTAGAGCATTTTGGCTTAGTGGACCAAACTGATTTGATAATGGGCACCTTCAGCAAGTCTTTGGCATCAGTGGGTGGCTTTATTGCTGCCAGTGAACCGCTTATTCATTACCTGAAGCACAAATCACGTGCGCTAATTTTCTCAGCTTCACTTCCGCCGGCTTCAACCGCCAGCGTGTTAGAGGCATTAAAGATTATGAAAGAAGAACCCCAGCTTATGGCAAAGCTATGGGAAAACACCAATTACATGCTGCAGGAGTTCAAGGCCATGGGCTATAATACAGGCGACTCATGCACACCGGTAATTCCCCTGCATGTAGGCGACATTATGACCGCATTTAGAATGTGGAGCAGACTTGGCGAAGAGGGAGTATTCATTAATCCGGTAATCCCACCCGCTGTCCCGCCGAATTCCTGCCTTATCCGCTGCTCATTTATGGCTACTCATACTCGCGAACAGCTTGACATGGCTCTTGATAAGTTCCGCAAAATCGGCAAGGAACTGAAGGTAATATAATGCTTAATACTAACATAAATAAAGCCACTATGGAGGAATAATGGCAAGCAAGAACAGCGCTGAATACTATTCCAATTTTAAGGAAATGTCTCCCATTCGGGCGATAGCCGAAACCCTGATGAACAACCACATGGTGCGAACCGTGAACATCAGAGAAGCGTATGAATTGGCAAAACAACAACCTGGCGTAGGAATGACCGATCTGCCCGTTTATCCCGAGTTTATTAAGCTGCACAATCTTCCTGAAGATGCCAAAGTGCTAAACGACTGTCATGGCAACATTATAGGTAGAACCGCCAAAGCACGCAGATTTTATCACAGGCTAAACTCCTCGCAGAAGAACGNNTCAGAAGAACAAGCTGGAAGGTGATTTCCGCGAAGCTATCTGGCAGATGCAACATTATCCCCTTATTAAAGCCGAGGCGATATTGGGTATGGATAAAGACATCATGCTCAAGGCTACCTTTATTACTACCGAAAGTGATGCTGCCAACCTCTATAACTGGCTACTGAACTTCGCCCCATACGATCAGCTTAAAGAGCAATATGAATCCAGCCCCAAGCTTCCTATTCAAGACATTATCCTTATTGCCTTCAACGAATGGACCTGCAATGATGATTTCTATAACAACGTTGGTGCTCCCCAGCTTGCCTTAGTGGACGAGAAGCATAATGTGATAGTAAATCTTGGCATGCGCTATTTTGGCGAACGCAAGAAAGGAACCTTAACTCTGGCATGGACTTCAGGTATTCGCATTGGCATGGCAGCTTGCCACGGTGGCATAAAAGAGATTGACTTCAGCACCTGTGATGATGCTGCGTACCATAAGCTTGGAAAACGCTCCATTGCCTTTTTCGGTCTCTCCGGAACAGGTAAATCCAGCCACACAAACAATCACGATAATGGCGGAACCCTGCCTAATGGCTTCTCCAAAGTAGTGTTGCATGATGATGCTTTCCAGATTGATCTGGAAAACAAAGTCTGCCGCGTTTGGGAACCCACACTATTCGACAAAACCGATAGCCGCCCCATAGACCATCCCGACTGGAAATATGCATTGGGACTGATGAACCACACTACACTGAATATTAACGGAAAGCGCATTCCCGTTGGTCAGGATGTGCGCAATTCCAATGGCAGAGCATTGTTAGACCGCAGCCTCTTAGGCGAATACGTTAATCGTTGTGCATTCCCTAAAGCTCTTGTTTGGTTAATGAAAG
>DIMZ01000019.1:0-6910 GCA_002425825.1 Cloacimonetes bacterium UBA5553
AGACGATATTGAAAGAGATGAAACCTCCGATACCGGTCGCTTTGTACGAAAAGACTACCAGATATGGAAGTATAGCTCGGGACTGAAGCCTGTATATATCTTTGTAGATATTCAGATGAACGGTAATTATCGCTTGATCTATGCCGATAATGATGATCTGGAAAACTCAGACCCCGATTGGAGACGCTTCTTAGGTTCGGACTTCGATGACAACAGGCTTAGCAACTAAGCCAATATTGAGGCTGCAACGGCATTAAACTGCTTCTAACATGTTTGGCTAAACACAGGATAGAAGGCATCGGGAAAGTGCTTTACTGAAAAGGTGTCTGTATGTGGACAATAGAATACAATCACGGCATCGAAACGAAAGAAATGCTTGCAGAACTGCTGATGCTGGTTAATATATTGAAGTGCGGTATCCGTAATCTTTCTCTGCTTGGAGATTGAGATGGATGCCATAGCAGTGTGAATATTATGGCTAGAACGTGTTTTAACTTCAACAAAAACAAGATGTTGATCTTTTTCTACGATGATGTCAATTTCGCCGCATCTTTCGCGGTAGTTGCGACAAACAATATTATAGCCGCAACTTATGAGATGCTTGGCAGCGATGTCTTCGCCGATTGAAGATAGCTCTTTGCTGTAGTGCTTGTTCATAAGCCAAGAAAATGCTTGACGAATATATTGTCAATGAGATTGATGAATTATGATAAGAAAGAACACCGAAAGGTGGAGGGAAGTATGAAAAAAGTTATTTTAAGCATGATCGTGCTGGCAGCTATGTTTAGTTTGGCACAGGCTGCGCCTTTCCAAACACTTGGAATGTTGCGCACCCCTGATGCATATGTCTTACCCCATCGTGCAGCAGAGATCCTAATGGTTGGTTATTATCGTGACGTAGTAAAACCCAAACCCATGACACCTGATGCTGAAGACGCCTCAAAGGGGTTTTTCCCTTATGCTATGGTCGGCGTCGGTTTGTTCAACAGGGTTGAGCTTGGTCTATTCGCTGGAGACTATACCAAACTGGATGGCACCGTATATTTTGTGAATATTAAGGGCAAGATTATTGAAGAGTCCGACCGCATTCCCCAGATTGCAGTTGGTATAGACAACATTTTGTCGCCCGTATCAAAACATGGGGCACAATATCTTGGACCACAAGACGATTTTAGTCAACACCCCGACAGAGATGCCTACGAATATTTCTCACCTTATGTAGTGGCATCAAAACAAGCATATTTCTCTGGTGTGCCATGGATGTTCAATCTAGGCTTGGGAACCAACCGTTTCGTTGGCCAGGTAAGCAGAGCAAGAATCTTTAACGGTCTATTCACTTCCGTTGAGCTGTCTCCGCTACGCGATCTTGCTTTGCAGCTTGAGTTTGACGGAGAAGATTTCAACACCGGAATCAAGTATTCTTACAAGAACTTTGGCGCAAAGCTTGGTTTACAGGCAATAGAAGACTTTGCTAAAGATAACGGTTATGAAGATAACTTAAGAATAGCCTTTGGTGTGTCGTACCTGTTTGACAGATACTCTGAAGCCAAAAGAAGGCCCGACCTGAGACGCTATGCCATGGATTCTAACATAGATGGCACAAGCCTGGTTGATGTTGGTGCTGTTACCCCCATCGAAACCGGGGTTGTTGTTCCTCCATCAGGAAGCACCCAAGGCGGAGTGGTTGTAGTTCCACCGACAGGTTCTGGATCTGAAGTTGCCCTTGGTGGTACCACTGGCAGCCAAACACCTGGTTTAACAGCACAGGGCGGAATAGACAGTAGAGAGCTGTCTCCTGAAGTTAGAGATTTGGTTAAAGAACTTGAAGCTCTTAGACTTGAGAGACAAAATGCACAAAAGGCTCTTGACGATCTGAGAAAATGGATACAGGAACTTAAGAAACCATAACTGATTAGATTTCGTTANNTTAGGATTCATACTTCCTTATGATAGTGGAGTGAAGATCAAGATGAGAGTTTTTTAGCGACTCAATCTTGATCTTGCTCATTGATGTCACAGACAGGATATATATTTACGCTAAAACAAGTGAGCGGGGTTATGAAAGAGATAATTAGAGTTTTATTGCTCGTTACATTGGCACTGTGCATTCTAACACCAATTTTTGCACAACAATCCCAAGAGCTGACCAGAGAAGAGCTTTTACGCATGATAGCTGAGGAAAAGCAGCTTATAAGAGAAGCGGCAAAAACCTTCCTTATAGACACTCTTCCCGGATTAATGCAATCTGATCCTGTAGCTGCTGATCAAGCATTAGCGAGACATAGCGGGATGTTCAACACCATGGATCAAGAAGACTTCATGTATCTACTAGGGCATTTTTATGCGCGGATGGGAGAGAATACCAGAGCAATCAGTACCTTCGAATCCCTGCTAAGCGGACGCCTTAATGACGATGCACGCAAGATGCTCAATATGGTGCTATATAGACAGTTGATTGGATATTTGCAGCAAGGTAATAACAAAGCTGCGATGGATTATCTAAAAACAATCATCTTTGAGAATTTCAATATTGACAGATACTACCCGACCTACCTTTATGTATGGTCAGACTTAAGTGCCGATCAAGGTGAGTTTGAGTCTGTAAGTGTTTCTTTGGATAATTACATGCGCAACCGGGAGACAATTGTGAATAGATTGTTACCGGCAAAGCAATCCATTCTTAGTAGGCTACAGACTGTAAACGTAAAACCATTCCTTGCTAACCCGACTGCACAAGAATACGATCGTGCTATATCCCAGCTTGACGGCATAAAATCAGAGCTAATATCCGTTCATAATGAACTCCTTGCGACCAAGGGATTAGTCTATCTTAGCGCCATCATCCGTGCCAACGATGAAGAAATGCGCATGGTTGACGGTTTAAAGGCTAGCCTCACTGAATATATGAACAATGAGAAGAAGTCCGATGCCATTGTAGCTGAGTACTATGCTAAGCTTCAGTCCGTTAAGCAGTTCTCTTCTTCTTATAAGAAGCAGATGGACATAATGGACGTAATCCTCCAACGCCAGTTCGAGAAGTTTTTGGCAAATGACCCCGCTTTTCAAGAACACGAATATAGCGACATGGAGCTGAAGCGTTTATATGATATAGAAAAGACATTAGAGATATACAATCAAATCCTCTCCGAATTAGATGTCAGCATTGCCGATCCCAGCTTAGCTGGGCATATTGACGAACTGAAGATGCAACGAGTTGAGTACTCCGACAAGCGTAGCGAACTCATCATTAGAAAAAACGCTTTGTTGGATGCAAGACGCAATTCCAGAGATGTGCAAGATCAGATATTTGACACAATACTATATGAGTTCTATGCTTTAAGTGAAGACAAAAAGGACATGGACAATCAAATCGCCGAGCTTGAGGCCTTCTTTGCAACAGATGCTCGCCGTCTTTTCAATGAGCAGATGAGAGCAGACCTGGCAGTTAGAGTAGAAACTCAATTTGGCTCTACCACCTTCCCTCCAGACCACGATGAACCAATTATTGCCAGCGCTCAGGAATTGCAGTCCAGCGTTGAATTCATTAAGCTTCAGCTAAGTTATCGTGCTTTAGTGGCGAAGGAAAGTGCTCGATTAGCCAAAGCAGGCCAGCTATCGCTTGAGGAGCTTACCGAACAGCAAAGAGCGATTTTGAGTGAAAAGAGAGAGCTTATTAGCAAGATTGAATCATTCTTGCTTAGCAGCCCATCATATAAGGCTATTGAGCAGCCCAACGGTGAATACCTTATTAACAGCGCAGACTTATACTATATACTGGCTGAATTACAATATTCAGTAAATCTTGATAACCCTGCCATTGCATTAGCCAGCTATAGAAAAGTGATACAGAACGATCCAAACTTTATTTACAAAGACGCTGCCCTGTATAACATTGGCTTCATCAGCAGCCGCCTAGTAAGAAGTCAGATAGACACGAAGAAAGACCGTTTTTATGAATTGAATTCTACGGCACTGTCATTAGACTCCTCCAGTAGATACAACTATTCTGACTTTGCAGAAGCTATAACGTCTTATCAGGAGATTGTGGATAACTTTAAGTCATCTCCCTACTATGATGAATCATTATATCGCCTCGGTGTGCTAAACTTCTATCTTGCAACTGATGCTGACAATCCCGCGCGCTACTATGCTTTAGCAACCAACTACTTTGACGAGATTATCGCCAATCCAAATAGCAAGTATAAATATGATGCCATCTACCAACGCGGTTGGCTAAGACTAAATACTGCGAACGATGAAGACTTGAGATTGGCAATGGCAGATTTTTTAACTCTACTAACAGCAATAGAGAACAATCAGATTACAGACCAAACTCTGGTGCAGGACTATCACGATGACGCGGTTAAAAATATTGCATACTGTCTGATTGCCTTAGATGGTCTAGACTTCTCCTCAGAGGCAAAAGGCGTTTCCGAGCTTCAGAAAATATTCGCAGGCTATAGCAACCAACAGATAATATCGCGAGTGTTAGACCAGGCAGCCAGAAACAAGTTTGACTTGGATGCATCACTTCAAGGAACAGACTTTATCTGGCTGAAGATCAGTTTGAGTCCTCTGGCATTAGAAACCCCCAGCTTATTAGACTCAATCTTGGTAATTTATGCCAGAGAAGCAAGAAACTTACGTCCCGGGCAGGACTTTAATCAAGCCAGACAAGATATCTATCTGAATCTTATCGCTAACTACAGCAAGGACTCAGCATGGTATAATGCTAACAAAGACAAAAACATCGCACCTCAGTTGGCGGTAGTAAAGAAAGCTTATGTAGAACGTGGTAAAAGGCTGTACATAGAGTTTTCGGAAGCCCCTTCAGTGGAGAGGCTTGCAGCATATCAGAGGCACCAGGATTCATTTGGTAGCTTTGTTGAGCTTCACGGTGACTCACTGGCTGATTGGCAGCGTGAAAATGATAAGTCTGTGCTAACTCTATATACAGTATTAGCAGAACGTACCAATACACCAGAAAACTACATCAAAGCAATCACCAAGCTACATGAGTACAACGCCAAATATCCAGAAGACGAGGACTTCTTCTTACACGAAGGGTTGTCCTACACTTATTCGAATAACGTTTTTAATTTGCTGCGAAATGGTTACTCAACAGAAGGCTTTACTGTCCCAGAAGGCTTACCTGCAACGGAAGATCAATTGTTTTCAATGCTTAGCAATAACTCTGTTCGTTTCATCGACGTTATGAAACTCGAGAAGTATCGTACAGCCGATAGAGACAAAGAGTCTGTAGCTATACTGCTGCAATTGGCAGATATTCAATATGACCGCTTGAAGTACCCTGAAGCCTCCATGTTATACCTGAAAGCTTTGGAGAATGAAAGCATAATTGATAACAACAGCAAATATAACGTGTATGGTAAGCTGGCAACCATGTCTCAGGCATTAAGCAACTTCGCTGATTCGGAGAAGTATTTCCGAAAAGCCTACGAGTTTGCCCGTACACCAGCAGAAAGAACCTCGATCTCACAAAGCATTCTGTCTCAGATTCAATTAGCATACCAGGCTGCGGACAAAGCCAATAACCACAGCTTTGCAGCAACTGAGCGATTACGCCTGGCAAATGAGCTTCCAGCAAACGAGAATGATATGATTCAGGCTCTTAGATGGTCTGCTCATGAGTCTTTCGTGAAAGCGCGCGAGTTCCAGCCTGCTATTGATTTACTTCTTGAGACTGCCGGAGATAAGAAAGACATAGAAGAGATTTACACTCATTATTATACTGCATGGACTATAGCCGAGTCCGACTCGTTGATGAAACAGCCAGAATTAGCAGGAACCATAAAACAAGCTTTCATCGCCAAGTACCCCAGCAGTGTTCAGGCGTATGCATTGAAAGTATCAGATGTAAAGAAACAAGAGGCACTTGGAAGCTATGACGAAGCCGCTGAAACTTACTTAGCTTTGCATCAACAGGCAAGAAACCGCACGATAGACACTGGTGGTGACCGCCCAGAAGCCTTGATGATTAGCGCTATCTTGAACTTTAAGAACGCTAAGAATAATGCCCGATTGCTTGAAGTTATGAACAGCTTCATAACCCTATACCCTAACCACACAGAGGTTATCCCCTTCATGGAGTTCATTGCTAACGACTACGTAGCAAAGGGAGATACCTTACAGGCAGAACAGATGGCAAAAACGATATTCCAGAAAGATAGAACCAAGTTTGCCCTGTACAAGCAATTTGCCGATGTTAAGCTCTACAAGCTTTTCACAGCTTTTGATCTTGCTTACAAGAACAAGCAATTTACAGAAGCCTTTAAGCATCGCGATGAATTTAAGAAGGTGGAAGCTGCCTATAGAAAGGAAGGCTTGAACTTCACCCTTACTCCAGAATACGAATACTTCGCCTCGGTTCAAAAAGAGTATGAAGACATCCAAAAGATGAACGCATTCATGCGTAATTTTGATAATCAATTGGCGACTATAGAAAAGGCTGCTGTCTTTACCGGTACTCCTGCCAGCCTGATAACCGTTAATGTAAACACACGCTGGCAAGTTAACCTGGTGGGTGGGGACAAGAGAATCCCCAATTATAAAACTAACCTGAATAGGGAAGTCACCAAGGTTTCCAAGCTGCTTGAGCAAGCCAATAACTCCGGCTATGATTTAGATAACGCTCGCCGTCTTCGTGCAATGGATCTGATGGCACGCATGTACCAAAGAGGTGCTCACGTAATCCAAACCCAGATTGGTGCTTTTATCAGAACCAGTACAGAGTCAGCCGGTTTCCGTCAGCANNTAGCCAGTGTTGCTTATCAGCAGAATAGTGATTTGATAGATGCAGAATATGGTATTCGTTCTGCTGTTTATAATTTGTACCATATGGCAGGTTATACTGATGTTTACACTGAGCGTAGTGTAACTCGTCTGCGTG
>DIMZ01000019.1:6945-9212 GCA_002425825.1 Cloacimonetes bacterium UBA5553
ACTCGTCTGCGTGAATGGAACTTATTGCCCGACTTCAAGACTGATGAGTATCCCCTGAATCAAAGCTGGGTACAGAAAGTAGATGGAAACGTTAGCAATCAAAACCCAGAGTCTGTAACCTCACCGAAGGGTGTACGCTTAGGCCGCACTCCTGTACCTGCTGGCAAAGAACTGGTAGTAACAAGAATGATTAACACCAAGCTAGTGCCCGACTTAGGTCTTATTCATATCGTTTACCCTTATGACGTTACTATCCGAATAAACGGCACGGATATCACACCCAGTGTTGTAGCAACAGATACCCTGGAAGCAGGGAAGCCTATCACAACCAGGTATGCATACTTGCTGCCTCAAGCATCTCTTGCCGAAGGTCAAAATCTAATAGAACTTAAGGTTCCCAACACCAGCCAACAAGCCCAAATGCTACATCTTAACCTGCAGTTATTCACAGATCGCCAAAAGCTTCGTGACTCCATACCTGTTGAAGTTGTTACTCTTAATACCGGCACCAATTGGAGAGCCTCCATACTTAGCGATACCGGAGATGCAGCTATGTCCAGACCTGCTGTAATAGCATCCAGTTTTGGTATACAGAATAGCGAGATTGACTCAATGGAAGAAACAGCAGCCCGACCAATTTGGGTAACTGAAGAAGCCCTCGTTTCGCAGGTTGCTTTCGAGATTGATTTCAATGTTGATACTGAATTCCGTGAAGGTGCCATAAACTTCGTGGCACCCGGCAATGCAGATGTATTTTTGAACGGAACTGAGCTTACCTCAAACATGCCATTGGATTACGACTCAGATCCGTTCATGGTGTATCCTGCACAGATTAGTTTAAATAAATCACACATAGTAGAAGGCAAGAACACGCTTCGCTTTGTGGTGAAGAACCAAACCCAGTACAGGGGTTTCTTAGCCTCTATAAGCATCGTTAAATCAGGTAAGGAGGATATCCGATGAAAAGAATTGTCCTGTTGCTCGTATTATTCGGAATTAGCATGTGCGCTTTATACGCTCAAGCCAGCCCGGCGGCCACAACGCCTCCTGCAGGTTTTCGCAATGTGCAAGCATTTGTAGCAGAAGAAGCAATTGTAATAGAACTGAAGGCACTCATCCCTGCCTCAGATGAGTTCAGAGAAAAAACGGATACCTACCAAAGAGCTGGAAAATATAACTTCAGCTTCGACATGGAATCCCTGAAAGAGAATAGCGATACACTATTAAATAAATGGCTGAAGGAGTCAAAATGAAAGCTAAACATATCATCCTCGTTGTCATCGCATTGTTAATGAGCGTTGGTTTCTTATTTGCCCAGGCTGCGGAAGAAGCTGCAGCTCCTGTGGCGGCACCTGCAGGTGAAACACTTAATCTGTTTACAGTATTTGTTCAAAGTGGAGCATGGGCATACCCGATTCTGTTAGTGTTCATTATTGGTATCGTATATGCTTTTGCACGCTGGAATCAGCTTTATCGCAAAGAGAAGATTGATGCTGGCAAGTTTTATCTTAAGCTTCGCAACTACATCAAAAATGATCAATTGGACGAAGCCACCAAGATTTCTGAAAGCTACAAGGGTACTACCATGGGCTTCATTTTCTGGAGCGCATTAATGATCTTCAAAGATGCCCGCAAGAGCGGCAAGAAAGGCGCGGAATTACGCCAATCTGTGCAGAACTCTCTGGAAGAATCCGTTCTTCAGACCGTGCACAAACTTGATGGTGGATTGTTCTGGTTCGATACCCTTGCTCAGATTGCCACATATCTGGGTCTTTTGGGAACCATTTGGGGATTGCTACAAGCTTTCGCAGGTCTTGCAGGATTAACCGGTGCAGCCCAAGGTGCAGCACTAACCAATGGTATCAAACTTGCTATCGGTACTACAGCACTTGGCTTGCTGGCTGCTATTCCTCTTACCTTAATCAAGGGCTGGCTGTTTACACGTGCCAATAATCTCATTAGTGATATCGACGAATACAGCGTGAAACTTATCAACACCATTAACAACGCTATAAAGGAATAAGCCATGGCACATTATCGGCCTTCCGAAATGCGTCAACAAAAGGCACAGACTGCGCCTCAGGAACCAAACCTGGTGCCAATCATGAACCTGTTTCTAACCATCATTCCATTCATGCTTATGCTGGTTGTGATCTCACAGGTTGCCTTAGTTGCGCTAAACTTCTCGCAAGGGGAAGGCGGTGGCGGTTCTGCTGGCGGTGGTGGCGGTGGAAAGGACATAGAAAAGGTGGAAATCATCATTCTTG
>DIMZ01000042.1:0-10401 GCA_002425825.1 Cloacimonetes bacterium UBA5553
AATAATAACAGGATTTACTTTACAGCCACTGCTCCCGCTTTTGGCACGGGTTCTCCCGTAACCATTCAATGTGATGCTGCCTATACGCCGGTGGGAAAATGGCCACATAACAAAGACCCCTGGCACCATTTTGCCCTCACTTATAACCGGGGAGTTGTGAAAGGATACATTAATGGACTGCCAGTTGCCAGAGCTTCAAACCCACTGCAGTCCATTCATAAACCTGCAGCTTTCCAAAATAAAGGTTTATATCTGGGCAGGGAGTTTTATGGAACAGGGCAGTCAGGTGATGTTTTCAACCATTTTCGAGGCATGATGGACCAGGTGGGCTTAGTACCACGTACTTTGTCTGATGCAGAAATTGCTGCCTATGTGAATCAGGTTTTAACCCCTACAACTGTACAATACATAAGAGATTAGCCGTGGAGGCTTGTAATGGATAACGAGAAGATTCAATTGCTGTCCTGGTGGGCAATGATTCGATGGTTCATGGTAGTGGTGCTATTTTCCATCGGCTTGTTACACGTCAGCTTTTCTGAAACAATGGTAGGAAGCATATTATTCTTCACCGTTTTTGGCGGTATAGTAGCTCTTAATCTGCTGTTCCAACTGCAGTCCCATGCTCATAAGCAGTGGGTGGTGGTGTTTCAGGTGATGTTAGACATTGTTTTTGCCACTATTGTTGTGCATCTAACGGGAGGGCTAAGCAGTTCCTTCGTTTGGGTGTATTTGATAGGGGTGATAACTGCGGCATTAACCATTAAACAGAATGGCGGATTAATAGCAGGCTTATTGGGAAGCTTTTCGTTACTAATACTAATCCTGCTTTACAGAAACAGCATTCTTAGCCCCACAGAAACCACCAGTATGGACATAGCCGGCTCCACGGTGTATATTCTATCTTACACCGGGCTATTTTGCGGAGTGGCATTAATAGCTAACTATCTATCCGACCAGTTAGCGTATCAGAAGAACCTAAGAGCTGAGATGGAAGGAGCACAAAACAAGCTAAATGAGCTAAGCAAAACGAAAGATGACTTAGACAAGCTGATGCCCATATTGAAAGATGTGGCACACATAGATCACGATATAAACACACCTCTTTGCATTATTACCCTGTCCCTGGGCAGAGTGAAAAGATATGCTAACGAATACCATAATGAGGGGCTACATAAGTCTAACAACGAGATAATGGAAGCCGTGAACAAGATTAGCTTAATTCTTAAGCGTTTGCAAGACATGAAGCAAAGCCCTCTATTAGATTATTATGGCACAAAACAATCTGCCGACACGTCTTGCCCCGAAAGCGAACAGGCTGTATCTGAACTAAAAACACCCTTCATAGAAGCCCATTCCGAAATTAAACAAGTAAAAGATAATGATCCTCCCAAGGAGGCAACATGAACTCTCGCAAAATAATGGTAGTGGATGATGAACAAAATATCCGCGAGATAATAAGTGAGTTTCTACAGGAAGTAGGATACTCAGTAACCCTTGCTGTGGACGGTATGGATGCATTGGAAAAGGTTGCCTACGAGCAGTTTGACCTATACATCATAGACGTGTATATGCCGCGCATGGGTGGATTAGACCTCATTACCAAGCTAAAAGAGATTCAACCACTGGCGGTTATAGTTGTAACCACAGGCTATTCCAGCATCGATATTGCCATAAAAGCTATTCGAACCGGTGCCTATCACTACTTAACCAAGCCAATTCAAGCCGATGAACTGCTAAAAGTAGTAGAGTCTGGCATCCAGCACGCTACCGAACTGGGCGAAACAACCTCTTCCTCAGCAGATTCGGTAAGCTCGCAGATTGAGAAGCAAAGCGAAATGCTATTGCTAAGAGGCTTTACCTACGAGCAAGCAAAAGAATTTAAAAGTATCGGCACGGTGGTGGAATATCAATATGGCGACACAATTCCCCTGAACGAAGATCAAGGCTCTATGATCTTTGTAGAGAACGGCCGAATAAACGTGTATCATAACGATGCCGTGGTGGAATCCCTGGGCGCGGGTGATGTATGGGGCGAAGAAACCTTTATAAATCCAAATGCTTCCTTCACCATCCTTAAGGCACAAAGCGAGGTTCACATCCGCCATTTTAAGCGCAAAAAGGTGATGGAGTTCTTTACCTACAACGACGAAACCCTCACCAAGCGATATATGATAAACCTGATTCAGTGCATGTATATGAAATGGCGCAGGTCTATCTTCCGCATTGGGCTATATAAAGGCTTTAATACAGAGAAGCCGGCATCATGACAATGGCAGCTTCCTTGATATCATTGCAGATTCATTACAGATTCATTGCAGATTTTATCCGTAATGAATCCGTAATAAGTCTGCGGTATATGCAGGGAAACGCACAGAGATTTATGCACATTTTGGGAGATATAAATTGAGTTTAAGCTTTGTAGCTCAGCTAATTGCCGCCATACCGGAAAACTTTACCGGCGTGGAGCAATGCGCAGCAATAGACCAATGGCTAACCGACCACCCGGATAAAGAAGCAGAATGCCGGGACATTCTGGTATCCTGGCTAATGAAAATGCGTGAGATAAACGCCGCAGATATAGATTTCGGAGCTCCCGGCATCGAGGGACAGGTTTGGATGCGCGTATATGGCAGCAAGAAGCCACACTCAAGCCTGGGACACTTTTCACATCAAGAAAGCTCTGCCATAGTCTTAAGCTGGCTTAGCCCATCCCAAAGGCAGCGATTGTTTAGCCGTAAAGTGGTGGATTTTTCTTTAACCTTTCCGCTGCCTCCGCCTGAGCGGGAAGCACGTTTTCGTGGCTCGTGCTATTTCGACCGGGGATATTTGGCAACAAACTTCCGCCGTATAAACGATAAACTATACACCATGGACGGCTTGGGAGTTCCCGCTCCCATTGCCCAGCGCATGAATCTAAAACACGAAAAGGCGGGATTGGTGCTGATAACCGGTATCACCGGCAGCGGTAAATCCACTACATTGGACGCCATTATAGACATGAACAACCGGGAAAACGCCGGAAACATAGTAATAATCGGTAATCCCATCGAGTATGTGCACGAGTCTAAGTCTTGCCTGGTTCGCCATCGCGAGGTGGGCACAGATGTGCTAAGCTTTGAAAGTGGGGCAGTAGAAGCCCTGCGACAAGACCCGGATATAATAGTGGTTGGCGAAATGCGTGATGCCCAGACTATTGCCACGGTTTTAGAGATAACCGATAGCGGACACAAATGCTTTACCACGCTGCACACCAGCTCGGCTATCGATAGCATCCATCGCATAATTGCCGAGTTTCCGCCTGAAGAACAGGAACGTATTAGAAACCGTCTTGCCGACGTGTTGTCTGTTAGCATGAGCCAAAAGCTGGTGCCGACCATTGACGGTAAACTGGTGATGGCAAAGGAGATACTTGCCACAGATGCCAGTGTGCAGGCTGCCATCAGGAATAAGAACATTGGCGAGATATATCAGATGATGGTGGAAGGCAGAAAATATGGAATGTGTACCCTGGAACAAGACCTGCGGGATTTGCAACGAAAGGGACTGATAACTCAGCAAACGGCTGTTAATTATGCCAATAACAAGAAGCGCATGGTGCAATTGTTTTCCATGCCCTAAGCTCTGGATAGGTAAAGAATATGAAAAAGCACCCCAAACAGGCATTCGGTATATTCCATGACGGGTTGGCAGTGCGTTTGGTGCATCTATCGCGGGAGGGTAATGAAGTTTACCTTCAGGCATTGGATCACACCGAACTGGATAAATACTGGTATAAGATTTTGGAAGACCCGTCTGTGTCCATGGTGGATTCTCAAACCATGGAAGACAAGGTTACACCAAAGAATGAGCTGGATGTTGACGAGTTTGACAACGATTATGTGGCAAACTATCAGCTTCAACCATCCGAGCGGATGCTGTCGTCTTTTGACCTAAAACAGGGTGTGATAGCCGTAAACATCTATGAAGACAATATCCTGAAGGACAATTTCGGAGCCACTTCAAAAAAAGATGTGATGGCGTTTGTAAAAGCCAAGCTAAGCCCGAAACAGGTGAAGGCAGGTGATTGGCAAACATCTATCATCACTACCGGCGGACACAAGCAGACCTGGCTGCACAAAGGCACCAATCGCTTGCTGGATATGCTGCGTGACTATCAAAGAACGAACAAATTACCCATGTTCTACCAGCTTGCCGATGCCAACGATGTAGCAATTACCGACTATTTCCGCTTAACTCGAGACCACTTACCCGAGCATGATACCCTATTGGTTTATCTGGGGCAAGAGTATCGCAAGGCTTTCCTTTTCCAAAATGGCGAATGGATGGAAACGCTTAAACTGCAGATAACCCAAAGCATTCCCGAGCCTGAAGTAATAAGCTCAAAACTAGCTCTGGCAATAGACAGCGAACAACTAAAAGAACCAGATACAATTGTTATCTGTGGAGATTTGGCGAGTGAAGAACTGGTGGACTATATAAAGTCTCAATTCCCTGCTGCCGAGGTTGAGATGCTCTCTTACCGAAACATCGTGATAGCCTCACCAGACGCCGAGAACATAGATAACCGCCGTCTATCACAATTTGCCATTCCTATTGCCCTGGCATACAAAGCCCTGTTCATAGACGATACCCGCTTCACTCCCAGTAACTTCCTGCCCTCGCGCATCATTGAAGGGCAAAAGGTGTTCAAAGTAGCCTGGCACGGATTTATAGTTCTGTTTACCATCTTTGCAGTAGCATTTTTCTTCACCAATCTGCTTATGAAGACGGCACTGTCCATCCGGCAGGAAAAGTCGCTGAAGAAAGACCTGGAATATAGGCTGGAACTGCGGCGCAAGGAAGCGGAGGAAATTCAGAAGATTAGAACCGAGTTGGATAACCAGGAAAAGAACATACAGGTTTTGCAAGACCTGTTAAAGGACAAAAATCCTTGGACAGAAGCTCTTAGCATTGCCAATAGAACTTTCTCGGGGCAGGGACTAAGCTGGCTTACAAGCCTGAAGCTGGACAAAGGTATGCTGCACCTGAATGGGGTAACCACCAAAAGATCGGCGGTGATAGAATTCGCCAATGCCTTCCCCGGTAGTCAAATACGCAAGGTGAGCCACTCAAGCATCCGGGGAAACAATATCTGGGCTTTTGAGATGGATTCGCCCCTGCCAAAAGTGGATTGGGTAGGCGAGATACAACGTGATGTGGAAGAGCTGCTGAAGCTTAGACTGTCGGTTGGCGAAGAAAAACCTGCTGAGAAACCCGAAGAAGAAGTAAAGGCTGTGGCAGGTAAGCCCAAACCTCTTGCCCCACAAGGTCCGCCTCCCGGAAAGAAGACCGATAAAATGGGCAGAGTAATATTACCCGTACTGCCACAAAGCAGTTGCCCAACTCCCAGAGAAGAAACCTTGGCAGGCGATGGACAGGATGTGAAAGACTATTACACCTTTGTAGCCTCTGCCAATAGAGGGAATATTTGGGAGTATCGTGATATGGGCACCAGATTCCTTTCCCGACACGCCAGCAGTGAGCTTGCCCCGGCTGTTCGCTGGTGGATGAGCTATCGCTTGTATCTGGATAAAGAATATAGCCTTGCATCTCAGTTCCTGCTGCCAATGCTGAACAATGACGACCGCTATCTGCCCTATGCCATTATGCTAAAAGCAAGGGTGGACTATGCAAACGGCAACTCGGGATATAAGGATATGTACCGGTTATTCAAGAACGATTATGGCCGTCATTCGCTAATCTCACAGGTTAATGCCGATATGGCTCTTATCGAAAAAGGAGAAGTAAAATGACGAATACTAGAAGAAACACGCTTGTCCTTACTGCCCTCCTGATCGTGCTATCCGGTACTGCCTATTCATTCTACCGCAATCTGCACAAAAAAGCCACTGAGCTAATCGACGGTAACAGAACCATGCAGAAGAAGATAGAGGTTTTGGAAAGGCAGATTAGTAATATTGACTCGCTAAAGTTCGAGTATGAAGTAAGAAAAGCCATGGTGGCAGAGCAAAGCAAGGTGATATTGGCAACTGATAATCCAACCATTACCTATGAGTATATGTTGAGGTTGCTATCCTGGATGAAACGAAGCATAATCTTCAATTTTGCCATGTCCGACAAAGGAAAAAAGGACACTACCTGGAACGAGTATGTTCTATCCGGACGCTCTAACTACAGAGATGTAGTAGAGCTAACAAAAAATCTGGAGCATCAAAGAGCCGTGATAACCATAGAAGAACTGGCAATAGGCTCGGATAACGTTGCCAATAGCGATACGGTGTCTTTCTCTTTGGTGTTCCGCACTCACTTCAACGACGGAGGAGCCGAGATAGAAAGCCTAAAGCCCAAAAAGATGCCAAGCAAAAGCTTTTATCAGCTATTCCGATCACGTGTGTATGATAATCCTCCCCCCATGGAAGATGATCCAACCTTGGTAAGAACCGATTTGGCTACCCTTATCGGTATTGCCGATAACCGCATCTTCCTGCGTGACCATCAGGGCGTTATAAGAATTCTTGCTCTTAGAGACAAGGTTATGAATGGCTACTTGTATTCAATCGATGCTAAAAAATCCAAAGCAGTCTTTATGCTGGATAAGTATGGCATCCCTGAAGAACACACATTGTTTATATCCAGTGGAAAATGAGGTTCATATGAAATACATCACCCTAATCTTAGCTCTTCTAATGCTGTCCCTAAGTCTTTGTGCTCAGGCTAACACACCCAAGCTCGAAACCGTTAGCATTAGTGCCGATACTCACATCAATGAAGCAACCCAGATATTAGAAACCTTCACCATGAAGGATTCACGCAAGAAACTGATAAACCTGTCCAGCTACAATGGCACCATTAACATCCCTATTAATAACCTTCATTGGGAACGGGCACTGGAGCTAATCTTGCTGCAAAACAGGCTTGTCCGAAAAGACAATGTGGGCTATATCTCGATAGAAGATATACCCAAGCCTGTTACATCCGTAGCTCTGCCGGAAGACCCCCTGGTTTTAGAAGCCAAGAACAAGCAAGTGCGCATAAAAGCTGTAGCAATGCTTGCAGATAGGTCGTACATACGTTCCATGGGCATAGACTGGTCTGCAGTGTCTAATGGCAAGATATCTGTAAGCAGCAGCTTTGGTGGTGCAGCTCAGGTAGTATCTCCATTCTCAATAGGCGGCTCTGGCTCTGCTGATGTTGGAAAATATCAGATAGATATCAGCACGCTGCTAAAAGTGATTGAATCTAACCAGAAAGGCAATGTAATAGCCCAGCCAACTGTGCTTGTATCCTCCGGAAAGCAAGGCTATATTCAGGTAGGTCAGGATATTTCAGTAAAAACCTCCGATGAAGCAGGCAACACCAAAGACACGTTCTTTGCAACCGGTATAATTATGGATGTTGAGCCCACTGTAGTTACTATTAACGGCCAGGAAGTAGTACACATGAAGCTTAGCATCGAGCGTTCAAGCGGGGTACCCAGCGCTGTGTCCACGGTTATAACCAAAAGCAAGTCAACCACTGAACTGGTGCTGTTTAACAACGAGGAAACCGTAATTGCCGGGCTGTTTGACACCGACGAAACCAAAGCCCGCAGCGGCATCCCAATCCTGAAAGACCTGCCTTGGTGGGTGTTTGGACTAAGGTATATAACCGGATATGACAGCTATGAAAAGAAGGATAGAGAATTAGTGATAACCATCCAAGCCGAGATAGTGGATAGTGCCTATGAGAGACTAATGAAATCTATGAGCAAATCCTCCGAGTAAGCCTGATTGGCGATGTAGGCAAGCGTGCGAATTAGCCAACGCCTTCTAATCCTATTTGTCCTCATAGTGATAGGATTCGGAGGCTTTTTCTACCTATTCTTTCATATAAAACGTGAAGAATCACGCCTGTATCTGGATTCTGATAATAGCCAACGCCGCAGCACTATAGACACAATCTTTAATCTAAAGGCCGGTAATCAGATGTCTATGCTGGATGATTATTCCACCTGGGATAGCATGCTGCAAAACACACGCAAAGGCAACACCCGCTGGATAGATGATAACCTTTCTTCCCTCACCAAATCATTCGCTTATTCTTTGGTGCAGGTATATGATTCCCAACACCGACTAATCTACAATCGCAGTGACGATTCCATTACCGGTATAGAGGACTTCCGCATCGAAGCAGAAGTGATGGATTCGTTAAACACCAAGAAAAAGCTTTTTTACAATGAGAATCACGGCAACACCATTCTTGCGGTAGCCGTGGCAGGCATCCAACCAGCAGCAGATACACTCAGGCTATCTAAACCCACCGGTTATCTACTAATAGCAAAGGCTTGGGATTATCGTTTCCTGGGTGAACTGGCAAAGTCACTAAATTATGATATCCGTATTAGTTCGATTGACCCAGAGCAAATGAACGAAGACACCGATCAATATAACACCAAGATTATACGCCCGGTAAAGAACTGGTATGATAAAACCATCGCCTGGCTGGTGTTTTATAGCCGCAATCCCTTCTTGAACGAATTGCGCGCACTGGGAAACCTGATTATCTTCGGCACGATGGGCTTCATCCTGCTTTTTTTAGTCATTCAATACGTCCTGATTCAGCAATGGATAACCTCCCCGCTCAAGCTAATCTCTCAAAGCCTGAAAGAAGGTGACACTGAGATTATAAAGCCAATAGACCACCGTAACAACGAGTTTGCCGATATCGCCAGCTTAATAGAACGCTTTTTTGCCCAAAAGCAAGAGCTTGTTTCCGAGATAGAGGAACGTAAGCGCACCGAAGAACGGCTGCGCGAAATTGAAGAGCAAACCCGCAAGATATTTATCACATCACCTGAATCAATTATCGTTACCGACTTGAACGGCACTATTTTAACCGCAAACGACGAATCTCTACGCCTGATAGCCGTTGATAGTGAATCCGAACTAACAGCACGTAATGCCTCAATTCTCGATCTTGCCCCGCCAGACAAGATGGTAGAGCTGGAAAACCTGATTATTGACCTACGAACCGGAAGCTCGATAAAGAACCTTGAAATAAACCTTGTTGACGCTCAGGGAGTGCATTTCCCAGCCCTGATTAGTGCATCCATAATAGCCGATAAAGAGCGTAAGCCAAGCAAACTCGTATTTATTACTCGCGACCTTAGCGATATGAAATCGCTGGAAATGAAGCTGCGCCAATCACAGAAGATGGAATCCATCGGAACTCTTGCCGGAGGAATAGCACACGATTTTAATAACATTATCACCATTATCGCCGGTTACATTGCGCTCTCGGCAGGCAAGATTGATAGCCATCAGGAAGCACATGAGGACTTAGACGAAGCACTAAAAGCCTGTTTACGAGCTAAAAGCTTGATAAGTAAAATACTAACCTTCAGCCGGCAATCGGAAGTAAACCAAAAACCCATCGTGCTGGCAGATATTATTGAAGACTCCATCCCCATGATTAGAGCTACCATACCCTCCAAAATAAACATAGTTTACGACATCTCCAGTTTCAGCTACACCATTGCTGACCCCAACGAGATTCAGCAAGTGCTGATGAATCTTGCCACTAACTCATATCATGCCATAAGACCAGACATGGGCACGCTAACTATAAACCTGAAAGAGATTCACGGCTTCGAGCTAATTGGCTTAGACCCTGCCGTGCGTCTCGGCTCAGATTATCTGCATCTCAGCTTTGCAGACACAGGGCGCGGAATGTCTCAAGACATTCTAGACAGGGTTTTCGATCCCTATTTCAGTACCAAAGGACCAGGCGAAGGTACCGGACTTGGCTTGTCTATTGTTCATGGCATCATTACCGGTTACAATGGCATAGTAAATGTAGAAAGCTCTCTTGGCTTTGGCTGCACCGTGCACATCTACCTGCCTGTTTCCGATCATGTAGAAACCGAGGTTGCTACTGCCACCGAGCGCAGCTATCCCTTCCTGCATGCAAAACTTATGATGGTGGACGATGAGCCCGCATTGGCAGAGCTTTTTGCCATATCACTTAGAAGCGAAGGCTATGAAGTGATGTCCTTTAGTGACAGCGGTGAAGCTCTGCGGGTGTTCTCTGCCAATCCAGACGATTATGATCTCATTATTGCCGATATCACCATGCCCATATTAGACGGCATCCAACTGGCATCCAAAATGCGCATTATTCGCGAAATACCTATAATTCTCTACACTGGTTTTCGCGACAAAAACATCCAGGCTCGCGCAGAGGATGTGCCTGTAAACAAGCTGCTTAACAAGCCAATCCTCCCCGCTGAGCTGGTAAAAGAAGTGCGTGAGATAATTTATAAAGCCCGTGAGAATATAGGCGAACCAGACTTATCGTAATACAATCACCTTATAGCTCTTGTTAACACTACCTGAACTGCACTTTAGCGATGCTTAGTCTGGA
>DIMZ01000042.1:10477-14691 GCA_002425825.1 Cloacimonetes bacterium UBA5553
ATGCGTATTTCATGCGTAATTCTACCGCAATGCTATCAGCCAAGTTACCATTAAACGCTATCAAACTTGCATTGGGATAATGATACATCGGAAGTGAGAAAATGGAGTGATGTTGGACACATACTACTTGACACATTTGTGCTACTGAAAGACTTGGGTTTCTTTAGAAAAGTAAAACCTTTGTGGAGGAGAACATGAATATCCAAGACGATTTGTTGTACACCGAGAGTCACGAATGGGTGCGCATTGATGGCGATTTAGCCACCATTGGCATTAGCGATTTTGCCCAACACGAACTGGGCGACATAGTATTTGTAGAGCTGCCGGACGTTGGTAACAAAGTTTCTGCCGGAGAACCATGTGGTTCCATTGAAGCCGTGAAAGCCGTTGAAGACCTTATCTGCCCCGTAAGCGGTAAGATTGAAGAGCGCAATGGCGATCTTGAAGACAGCCCCGACCTTATTAACAAATCTCCCTATGATGAGGGTTGGTTGCTAAAGGTTCGTCTTTCCAATCTGGACGAGCTGGAAAACCTGCTTACCGCAGTAGATTATCAGAAGATTATTCCTGAATAAAGCTATTACCGGTGATTCAAAAAAGCCCCAGCTTTCTGATAATACTATCTGCTCCTTCCGGAGGAGGAAAAAGCACCATATTGAACGAGATTCTAAAGATTTCGGACAACGTGGATTACTCCGTGTCTTTCACTACGCGTAAGCCCCGAGGGGTGGAACAAAACGGCATTCATTACCATTTTGTGGATGAAACCGAATTCAAAAAACGCATTGATGATGGAGACTTTTTGGAGTATGCTAATGTATTCGGAAACTGGTATGGCACGTCTATCAGCTACATAAAGGCTCGTTTGGCAGCAGGCAAGCACGTGATAATGGACATAGACGTGCAAGGAGCAAGCCTGATAAGTGCCACCGATGTGCCTTATGTGAAAGTATTTATTATACCGCCATCTATGGATGTATTACGCGAAAGGCTGGTGCTGAGGGCAACCGACAGCGCCGAAGAGATTGCCAAGCGTCTCAATACCGCCAAAGATGAGCTTGCCTTCATCCCGCACTACGACTATCTGGTAGTGAATGACGACCTGCAACAGGCTGTCAGCGATGTTCAGGCAATTATCCGTGCCGAAGAAAACCGGGTTAACAGATACATAGAACCGGTTGAAGGCTTTTTAACACAGGAGAAACATAATGATTAACAAAAAGATCGAAAACTTCTTAGAAAAAGTGGATATGAACTATCTGTTCTGCCTGCTATCCAAAATGGAAGCACAGCGCTTGAATCAGTTCCCATCCTATGTAAAGAACAAATTCCACGACAAGATAACTGTTCTATCTATGGAACATGTAGCCGACAACGAAGTGCCGGATTACATTACCGAGCTTGCCGAAGCCGAACTCGCAATGCAGCAAGAACAAAACCCCTTTGATGACGACGAGACCTTCGAATTTACCGAAGAAACAGTGGACGATTCCGACCGCTTTGTAAATGACATTTCCAGCGACAGCTTCGATGATGATTTCGATGACGAGGATGACTTCTTCGGCGATGCAGGGGATGCCGACGATAACGACGATAGCGACCTATAAACCATAAATGCCCGTAAATGCCCTGCGCCAATATCTGGAGATGCTAAAGAACAACGGCATCAAAGAGCTGTATAAGCCCATCGACACAGATAAAACTGCGCTGCTGGCAGAACTAAAGGCAAAATACTCATCTTGCGACAAATGCCCCCTAAGCCAGGGACGCACCAATTTTGTGTATGGCGAGGGCAATCCCAATGCCAAAGCGATGATAATTGGCGAAGCTCCGGGAAAAGAAGAAGACCTTAGTGGACGTCCCTTTGTGGGAGCAGCAGGTAACCTTTTGGAAAAAATGCTGCTTGCCATAAACCTGCAACGAACCGACGTATATATAGCCAACATAGTAAAATGCCGCCCTCCACAAAATCGCGATCCGGAAGCAACAGAGAGATTGGCGTGTATGCCATATCTGGTGGAACAGATTGAGATAATCCGCCCTAAAATGCTGCTAGTAGTAGGTCTGGTGGCGGCTCAAACCTTGCTTGGTAACACTAATACGCTGCAATGGCATAGAGATAAAGTTCATGAATTTATGGGCATTCCCGTATATGTAACCTATCATCCTGCTGCTCTGCTGAGAAATTCAAACTGGAAGCGACCAGCCTGGGAAGACCTGCAAGCCTTTCAGAAAGACTATAACAAGCTATGAAGAGCATCCGTTTTGCACTATTAACTCTGCTATGCCTCTGGGTGGGCAGCGTTTATGCGCAAATTGCCATTTATGGTGATACTCGTAGCAACGAAACTACTCATAGACAAGTGGTGCAAGCCATTGCAGCTCACAAGCCCAAAATCGCCTTTCATACGGGAGATCTGAATACCAAAGGCATCGCACAAAGCGAGTATGATATCTTCTTTCAGATATCGCAGCCTCTTACAGACCTCTGCCCCATCTATCCCGCAAAAGGCAATCATGAACGCTCAGAACCCCTGTTTCTATCTAACTTCCCCGCTCTGAACGGGAAGACTTATTATACAGTAATGCATGAGGGATTACGCTTCATAGTGCTGGATAGCACCAGAGAACTTGCCCCCAATTCTGAGCAATACAAATGGCTTAGCAGTGTGTTAGCGGATTCTATGGCTTCAATTGTAATGCTTCATCACCCTATATTTAGCTCCGGTGCGCATGGTGACGAGCTGGGATTGTCACTTTATTTGCCGGGTTTGTTAAGCGGATCAGGAGTTAAAGCTGTGTTCAGCGGGCATGACCATAACTATGAGAGGTCAGAGTATAACGGCATTAGCTATATAGTTAGTGGAGGCGGTGGCGCACCAATGCGTGAAAGCAAAACCGCCAATCCGCACAGCCTCATCTTTCTTTTGGAAAACCATTACATAATTGCAAGCAAGCTTAATGATACCATGGACTTCACCGTTTACAGCATAAATGGTGATATTCTGGACAGCTTCATAATTACTGGCATATAAGCCAAGTATAAACAACGAGCCAAGCTGCTTTAGTAAATAGTAAGTGCGCACATTTCTTTTGCTGGTAATCTCAAATGTGTTTATGACCTTCGCCTGGTATGGGCATTTGAAGCATAACACGGCACCGCTGGTAAAAGTAATCCTTATTAGTTGGGGCATTGCCTTTTTTGAGTATTGCTTTCAGGTTCCTGCTAACCGCATCGGATATGGGCAGTTCAATGCCTTTCAGCTAAAAACTATTCAGGAAGTGATAACGCTTACCGTTNNNNTCGGTGTTCTACCTGAGGGAACAGCTGCGCTGGAACTACGTAATCGGCTTTGTGCTGATTGTTTTGGCAGTATTCTTTATCTTTAAGAAGTGGTGAGGCTTTTCAGCTCTTCCCAATATTCCACAGCCCGCCGGTGATGCGGGATAACAATTGACCCCCCTACCATTAAGGCAACCGCAAACACATCCTGAAGCTCTTCATCCTGTAGCCCCAAAGCGTGGCACTGTCCCAAGTGGTATCGTATGCAATCGTCACAACGTAAGACCAGAGACGCTACCAAACCCAGCATTTCCTTGGTTTTTTCGTCCAGTGCTCCGGCTTGATAGGTGCCACCATCCAAGCCGTAAAACCTCTTTATGCTAAGGTTTCCCTTGGCTAAGGCTAATTCGGTTAGCCTGGAACGTTCCCTGTTAAAATCTGCTACTTTCATGCGCGCTCCCTTAGTTTTTGTAGAATGCTGCGAATATCTTCCGGCATTACTGTCATGGGGTTTAGGGCCATGTTCCTGCTTGCCATAATCTGCGGAATTGCATCTTCACAAAAGCTATCGGAAAGCATTACCCCCTTGCGGAAGGGAAGGCTATTCAGCCACGCGAAAAAGTCCTCTTTCGTAATCTGCAATGCGGTAAACAACCCCTGTAGTTCAGCCTGTACCGTGCTTTGATATAAGTTCATAATGTCTTCCATAACCATCGCATTTGCCAGGCCGTGAGCTATGTTATACTCCGTGGTAAGCGGGTAACCAATGGAATGCTGAAGCGTTGTGCTGCTCTGAGCTATAACCATCCCTCCATACAGAGAAGCCTGCATAAGTGCCGAGCGGGCTTGCTTGTTTCCGGCATCCTGCAGCACTATAGGAAGCTGCTGCATAATGCTGGCTATCCCATTATAGATAAATGGGTACATCATG
>DIMZ01000010.1:0-178 GCA_002425825.1 Cloacimonetes bacterium UBA5553
ATAACGGTAGATTTCGATGATAAATATGCATCTAATTCTACTATCAAACTGCTAAACTGGATACGATTTCGTGTAAACGTTTTAGGTGTGTGGTAGTACAAGCCCTGGTAGTAATGGTGAGTATATACGCAGCTCTTATGACGATTAGCAGCATCATATACAAGAAGAATATTACGCT
>DIMZ01000010.1:214-398 GCA_002425825.1 Cloacimonetes bacterium UBA5553
AGATAGTGTAAGGATAGTTATGAAGTTAGTTACGAAAATTACCGATTATCTTAGCAGGCACCCCAATCTGAGGTTCTTTCTGAAATATACTGCTCTATTTACAATGTTGACTGTATCGTTAGTAATGTTAGCATTGCACAGAGTAATCTCTTCAGAAGCTAACCCATTTTTTTATGCGAATTTC
>DIMZ01000010.1:415-2322 GCA_002425825.1 Cloacimonetes bacterium UBA5553
TCACAAGATGACAGCAGTTACTTAGTATTAGCTAAGCAATGCTCAGCTAAATGCAGCAAATTTAATGCTTGCGCTAGAGAAAAGTATTTAAACAACAAAAGAGGATGCAATGGCCTATTCAGAGAAGACTAAATTAGCATATATGGATACATTACAGTCAATTAAAGATAATGGACTGTATAAGAATGAACGGCTAATCTGTGATGTGCAAGGTGCGGAGATAGAGGTGGAATTCCCTGTAGGAAGTCCGCACAAAGAACTGCTGAACATGAGCTCAAATAACTATTTGGGGCTGTCCAGCCATCCGGATATAGTAAAGGCTGCACATGATGCGCTGGATTACCGTGGATATGGCTTGTCTTCGGTTCGCTTTATTTGTGGAACTCAGGACATTCACAAGCAACTGGAAAAGCGGATGAGCGACTTCTTGGGAATGGAAGATACCATCCTCTTTAGCTCGTGTTTCGATGCCAATGGCGCGGTATTTGAAACGCTGTTGGACGAAAATGACATCATGATATCGGACAGGTTTGTTCATGCCTCCATTATAGATGGTATGCGCCTTGCCAAAGCACAGCACGACACCTACAAACACAGCGACATGGCTCACCTGCGCAAGAAACTGGAGCAATATCAGGACAGACCTCGCAAGATAATAATAACCGATGGCGTATTCAGTATGGATGGTGATATTGCCAAGTTGGACGAGATTGTGGCGTTGGCTGAGGAATTTGATGCAATGGTATTTGTAGATGATTCACATGCCACAGGCTTTATCGGGCAAAAAGGCAGGGGGGTGCATGAGCTTTGTGATGTGATGGACAAGGTGGACATCATAACCACCACTTTTGGCAAAGCACTGGGCGGTGCATCCGGTGGCTGCGTTTCTGGTCGCAAAGAACTAATTGACCTGCTGCGCCAAAGAGGCAGACCATATCTGTTTTCTAATACTCTTGCACCCACAATTACCATGGCAACCATGAAGGTTTTAGACATCCTGGAAGCAAGTACAGAACGCAGAGACAAGCTGGAACGCAACATGAAGTGGTGGCGTAATGCCCTTACGGAAGCGGGCTTCATAATTGTGAAAGGTGAATCACCCATAGTTCCAATAATGTTTTATGACGCCAAACTGGCTCAGGCATTTTCGAAAGACCTATATGATGAAGGAGTATATGCAGTTGGCTTCTTCTTCCCTGTGGTTGCGCAAGGCCAGGCACGTATCCGCACTCAGCTTTCTGCGGCTCATGATATGGAGCATTTGCGTAAAGCTATGGATGTTTTTGTAAAGATTGGTGATAAATATGGCATCCTTGGCAAAACCAAGGAAGAGCTTATGCAGATTCAAGTATAATATATAAGGAGAACACGATGGAAGAGAAATTGATTGAGTTCATAAAAGACGAGTTTTTGGATGATCCGGACACTGAGATCACGATTGATACCAAGCTTATTTCGGGTGGCATGATAGATTCTTTCTCACTTGTATCCCTGCAAACCTTCATAGAGAAAGAATTCGGTAAGCGCATACCCGCTCCTAGAATCACAGCTCAGAGCTTTGATACGGTGCGGCAGATGGTTGAGGTTATCAGCCAGTTTTAACATTTGTTAACCTTTGGGTTATATTAGCCAGTTTAGAGAAGAAAGAATCGTTACTTTTTACCGAGTTGATAACAGATATCCGGGTAGTGTAATATCTTCCTATACTGGTTTTCCATATGGTTTCAGCCATAATGAATTTGATGGTTAACNNATACAGCATATATTACTTGAGCTTCGGATGTTCTGTATTTCAGCTCTATTTATATCCAGTTCTTCAATTTTTTCATCGTTACTGATATGAGTATCAGCTAGTGCCGTTTGACTGCTCCTATCCAGTAATGCAATAAATGAAAAACATGATAAGT
>DIMZ01000010.1:2382-2621 GCA_002425825.1 Cloacimonetes bacterium UBA5553
ACAAGGAAAAATTCATTGACAGCATTGGACTGATATTCACGTTAGTACGCAGTTTGATTGAATGAGTGAGATGATGAGTTAACATGATATTAAGTTTTGCATATACTTTTACACAACAGGCAAATAGAACCCGCTCGAGCTGTAAGAAAGTTTATCTTGATAGTAAAAAGATTGCTGTTCGTGATAGCTCCAATGCCAGTACCATCATGTACACGAGAATTATCAACTTTGATTTAGGC
>DIMZ01000010.1:2642-3843 GCA_002425825.1 Cloacimonetes bacterium UBA5553
TCGTTCCCACATATTACAAATAAACATAACAGCACAATAGCAAGGTGCAACATCCCCTACGACTTATGCGTTTGCTTGCATAAGCGATGGGGCGGAGCTGTAGCCTTGCGCCTGGATTGTCTTTAGCATCAGCATCAGAATAAGCAAGCTGTGCTGATAAGCCTTTTATCATATAATGGGGTTTGCCCCAGTCGTAATGGGAGTAAAAAACAGTGGACTATCGTGAAGAGAAAAAAGACATAAAAACAAGAAGAAAGGAATTGCTGCTAAAAGTAGCCCTATTATTTTTTGCCATTGTTTTCGCGGTGTTGATTAGCGAACTGATTACCAGGTATGTTATTCGTTTTCCGACATTTGGAGTAAAAAAGTATGTAATTGGACTGGATCCTCGCGGATTTGACAAGAATAGAGTGTACAAACCGAATTCTTTATATTACACATCAGAAAACGGTTTTCAGGTTTTTCGGCACAACAACATAGGTTTAAAAGGGAACAACGTAAATCCCAATTACAAGAATATATTCATGCTGGGCTCTTCGTATGTAGAGGCTGCTCAGGTTCACCCAAAGCTAATCGCCTCATCTGTTGTTAATAACTACACACAAAAACTGGGTTACCAGGTTATAAACATCGGATACCAGGGTTGCACACCTTATGAGCAGTATTGTAGGCTAAAATACTATTCTGCTACTTATCCGCCATCTTTAGTTGTACTTGTACTCGATTCCACCTATGACGGGTGGTATAAGCACTGGAGTTTCAAACAAATTGATCCGACTACAGACAGCCGTTTTGGCTTGGAATCTAAGGTTCTCAGTCACGAGTTATACAGGATAGGCAGGAACAGCTCTGCAATGATAAATCTGGCTGTGCCGGCAATAAAGTCCAGAAATAAAAAGGCAAATGATGATGGGTTTACACCAGACATGGGTAATACCCCAGGCTTTCACAGCGATTATTCGGCCATACTGAATTCTATTAAACTTATCGATGAAGCCTCTCCAAAGTTAGTAGTTGTTTCCTTTATCAGAGATTTAAGCGTGTCAAAAACTATTGGGGATAAACTAGCCTCAATAGGTGTTCCCTACTTTCACAGAGATCTAAAGACTCGTGATAACGTGCTGGTTGGTCACTTCAATGAAAAGGGTAATAGAGAATTGGGTGAGTTCATTATCGAGATTCTAAAAACCAATAATTACTC
>DIMZ01000010.1:3903-7891 GCA_002425825.1 Cloacimonetes bacterium UBA5553
ATTCCCAAGCAAACTATTAGAAATGTGATCCTGATATTAGCTAGTTTTGGCTATTTATACCTGGTCGATCCTAAATCCGTGATAGTGGTTGTTTCTTTAAGCGTGTTTTCTTACTTGGCAGGTCTGCTGATCAAGCGTTATCCCGATCGGGCAATAATTCACACTCTGGGCGTTATAAGTGTTTTAGGAGTACTGATATTATTCAAATACTTGGGATTTCTTGTTGGCGCTATTAACAGTTTAGACGCATTCATCAAGGGGTTTCCTCAGTTTAACATTGCGAAATTGATTCTTCCATTGGGGATTTCGTACATAGCCTTTAAGCATGTAAGCTATTTAACCGACATAAAGTGGGGCTTGGTTAAGCCGGGCAGATTCTTTGATTTCCTATTGTATAGCAGTTTGTTCACAATTTTTGTTGCCGGACCAATAGAGCGATTTGAGCGGTTTAAGCCACAGGTGGAGCGGAATAAGATTCCCTTTGCATGGGCAGATTTTGAGTATGGCTTTATGCGGATAGTTTTTGGCATGTTTAAAAAACTGGTTATTGCTGATTGGCTGGGCTTTTTCATCAATCCGATTTGGCATGCTCCACATCACTATTCTCAATGGATTAGATTGCTAGCTCTGGTTGGCTATTCATTTCAGATATACTTCGACTTTGCAGGATACAGCGACATGGCGATTGGGTCTTCCAGATTGTTTGGCATCAGGATTATGGAGAACTTTGCCAATCCTTACCTTGCCCCAAACATAAGTCAGTTCTGGCGTAGGTGGCACATCTCCTTATCAGATTGGATAAGGGATTATTTATTTTTCCCTTTATCTGGTCTTAGCTCTAGCAAAATCTGGTTAATTGTTTTTGTGCCGGTTATAGCAATGGCTCTATGCGGTCTCTGGCATGGGGCTGCATGGACTTTCATCTTTTGGGGCATATGGCATGGACTCGGTTTGGTTGCTTATCAGATTTGGAGCAATACAAAAAGGAAAAACAAAGCACTTGCCAAGGCAACCAAATCCCCATGGTTTCTATATTCTGGTATAATAATGAACTTTTGTTTCGTTACTTTGGGTTGGTGGTGGTTTAGATAGTGTCCTACAATATTTATTGGCTAAGTTTCTCAATAGGATTTCGGGAGGCTTGTTTTGTCTAGGTTTGACAATACTGGAGAGATTATGAGTAACACACAAACATATCGTGCCCGGCCAAGTATGCTAATATTGCTTATGTTAGCCTGCATAGGGTTGTTGTTTCTAGGAGTTGGGTGTAAGTCTTCTACTAAACCGGAGCCAACAGGAACATTGTCTGGTACGGTTAATCTGGAGACAGACAGCAAGGATGCAAGAAAATCCAGGACAGACAATTCGGGCGTTACTGTTGCTGTGTATAGGTTAGCGATTATGGATTCAACTCTGGTAAGATTAAACTCTGAGCATCCTAATGTAGGAGTAATCATTGACCAGGAAACAGAATTCGATCATCGAAATATGGTTCCAGTTAGTTCAACAACAACAAATGCAGATGGTGCTTTTTCGATAACCGGACTTGCTACTGGGGTGTATAATGTTGTGTTCTTGAAAGAGGGTTGGTCTGTTCTGTATTTGTATAATGTGAGCATTACTGCCGGATCAGATCATAGCTTGGGAACAAAGACTTTGTCTCCGGCGTTGTATCTTAGTGGATTTGTTAACAGCAACTATACTTTTCTAAGTGATAGGACTTATATTCTAACTGCCACCACTTCTTTCACTTCCCCTGTAATATTGCAAAGGGGCGCGAGAATGTACATTGCGCGCGGGGAATCCATCCGATTCCTAAGCACCGTTAGTATTTCTGAAAACGTAGGGATCAACGCGTATTGGAAAATGGATACAGCGCATAACCTATACACAACTTCAGGTGCAGCAGTAGATTCCACGAACTATTTTGCTTCAGTAGCAATGTTCTATGAAGGCTCCACTCTTAGCAGAGGAACAATACGAAGGGTTTCAGATGGTGTTAGCATCAATGCGCCTGGTTGCATAATATCACATGTGGATATCATGAACTTTTCGTCAGGTTTAACTCTTAATAACACCGGTGGTCAATTCACAAATTTAAACGTTAGGAAGGGCACCAACATGGGAATCCAAGCTCTAAGTTTGGAGGGTGCTTTAACGGTAAATCGCAGTATTGTAAAGGGCGTCGCAACTGGCATAATTCCATACTCCGGGGGAGGGTTTACCATAGAGGACAATTACTTGCTAGAAAATGATATTGCGATATATCCTCAGAATTGTACTGGGGCTATTCGTTATAACAATTTCTGGGGGAACAACCAAGACGTTAAGCAGTATATTGCTACCTGTGAGATTACCTATAATAACTTTTATTACTCTAAATACATATCTCTATTCCCACGTAGAGTAGCTACCATAAACAACAACAATTTCTATAAAGCCGATTACTATTTTATAAGTATTAGGGGAGGGGGGACGCACAACAGCATTGTTGGCAGCGATCTTTACGCCACTGATAACTATTGGGCTGTTAGCAATGTAGATAATTACATACTCGATGCCCTGGATAATGCAAACTATCCTGGAGCAGAATGCACTTTCTTTGTACGTTATCTCCCAAGGAAACCCTCCAGAGTTTTAACAGCAGGTATTCGATAGTGCACATTGAGTAGCGATTCCGCAATATGTGAACCTATATAATAATGAGAAATCAAGAGCCTTTAACCCATAAAAAACTAATAGTTGTGTGGATTTGTCATTTCAGCAACGCAGAGGTGCAAAGCATCTTAAAGCCTATGAAAAGGTTTTCTGAGTATGCGCCTTGGATACCGAGTACCGCCCGGGTGTTCGAGCATTCATCCGAAGTGGAGCTACACATCATATCTCCACATGAATACATCCCCTGGCGCAAATCTTTCCAATTAAGAGGCATTCACTATCATTTCTTTAACCCAGGGATCCCATTATTGGGCAGGCATTGGCCAGCCATATTCAGGTGGGATGTTTTGACAGATTTCAAGGATAACAAACGCATCATAAAGCGTATTGTAAACAAGATAAATCCAGATGTTATTCACCTGCAGGGTGCTGAGAATGCGCGCTATTCCAGCTCTGTCTTTCAGTTTGCGTCACAGTATCCCGTAGTGGTTAATATCCAACGCATGGTTTTGGATTTTAGACTGGGTACTAGCCCAGAAGCATTGAAGCGTGTCTCTGTAGAAAAAGCCATTCTAACGCAGTTTAAGCACTTTTCTGTTAGAACTGATACAATGAAACAAGATTTGCTTACATACAACCCTAATGCAATTGTCCATTGGGTTAGATATTCCATAAGAAAACTGAAGCCAATACAAGTACAAAAGGAATTCGACTTAGTTTTCTTTGCCAGGATTTGCAAGGATAAGGGAATTGAAGACTTGATACAAGCATTGTCTATCGTTAGGCGAAGTTTACCAAATACCACATTATGTGTAATTGGAGGCAGAGACGAGCAATATAAGATGCATCTGGACAATCTATCCAAAGAATGCAGGGTGGATGATGCGATTACGTGGACTGGCAAGCTTAGAACCCTGGACGAAGTGCACAAACAAGCCAGCAAGGCACGAATAAGTGTGCTTCCCACTCATTACGACATTATCTCCGGAACCATACTAGAGAGCATGCAGCTTGGATTACCGGTTGTTAGCTATAAAACAGGCAGTATTCCTGAATTGAACAATGATAGGGAGAACTTGCTATTAGTAGATATCGGAGATATTGAGGGGCTGGCAAAGAACATAATTAGATTATTGCAGGATAATGAACTCCACGAGCTTATGGCTAGGAGAGGAATAGACTGCATGGAAAAAAGATATAGTGCCGATGATATTTTGGAACAGCATCTGAATTGTTATCGCGGCGTGATAAAAGATTCTAATGCTGTAATGAAAGGAAATGAATTATGAAAGCAGTGATTTTATCCGGCGGTTTGGGTTCTCGTTTGAAA
>DIMZ01000011.1 GCA_002425825.1 Cloacimonetes bacterium UBA5553
ACAGGCTAATTTTGGGTGATACTATCTGCTCGCCAATCCGGTTTAGCAAAGGGGAAACCTTATTATAGAAACTGGATGGATGAGCGGCAGTGAAGAAGCGGGATAGCAATGCGGAATGGCTGGATTCGGCAAAGATAACGGGCATTTTGCCGGTAGCGGGAACAATCTGATTCTGGCTAATCAAGTACAGCTCTATCATTTCGTCCAGCTCGGCTTTGTCCAGTTCAACATGGCTTTTGCCTACTCGGAACTTATGCAGCCCCGAGCCTGTTCCGGGGAATACTACCATGGCATACACGTAGTAGTCCGAGCTTTTTTCTTCCAGCATAGTGCCGGCGCTGTTCATCAGTCCGCCTTCCGATACCGAGTATCCACAGCCTATATTAACCTGTGCACCTGTTTTGCTGCGGATGTATTCTATTATCTTCTTGCCTTCTGCCACGAGGTCTTTCTTGCTTATCTTCTCGATGTCAGGATTGTAGCAGTTCACCTTGGGGGGATTAACGGTTAATGGTAGTTGGAAGTTAACTTCCATGCCTTCTTTGGCACTAAGCAGGGCTTGTTTTACCAGGGCTTCGCTATCCAGCAGGTTGCGGGTGTGAGCCAGACCAATTCTGCCGTCTTTTATCACCCTTAGGGCAATGCCGGAGGATAGGGAAGTGTCTGCCTTTTCAAGCTTTCCATCGGTGAAGCCGATGCCATCGCTTGAATCGCTGGAGTAATATACTTCAGCTTGATCAGCCGCTTGGCTGGCGAGTTTTAACAGCTTTTCCATTATTTACCTCCCACGGTTAAATTGCTGAACAGCACGTGCGGTCCTCCCAGGCAGGAGCGGATATTGGTTTGACCTTTGCCACAGCCGCCTGCTTCGTCCAGCACGAAGTCGTTGCCTATCATCTGCACGGTGTTTAGTGTGCTGTATAAGTTGCCAACGATGTTTATATCGCGAATCATGCCTGCAAGCTTGCCGTTTTTTACTATGTAGCCATAGTTTGCACCAAAAGTGAAGTTCTCACCGCTGGTCTGACCACCCATGGCATCGCAGATATACAGGCCGTCGCCCATTGCTGCAAGGAGCTCTTCAAAGCTGTTGTTTCCGGGCTGGATGAAGATGTTGCCCATGCGCACTATGGGATCGTAGCGGAAGTCCTCGGCAATGGCATGACCGCTAATCGGCTCACCCATCTCTGCGGCAGTGAAGCGGTCGTGAAGCCTACCGGTTAGCACGCCACCCGTCATTAGATTCACTCTGCGCACAGCCACGCCTTCGTCATCATACTGGTAGTAACCAAGCTGATCTGCCATGGTGGCATCGTCTATTATGTTCAGTATGTCAGTGCCCATTTTGGTGCCAATCTTCATCTTTTCGCGCAGGGCAGGCAGGTCACGCACGATGTCTGCTTCCGAGAAATGCCCGAAAGCTTCGTGGGTAAACACTCCTGCAATGCCGGGATTAAGAATCATCTTGTAGGTTCCTGCCGTTACCGGCTCAGCATTAAGCAGGTCTGCGGCTATCCTGGCGCGCTCAATGGCTTCGTCTTCACGGTTGCGAACCCTTTGAAAGCCGTTGCTGCCGCCAAAGGCCATGCGCACAGTTTGGGTTAATGCACCTTCCTGGCTAACCACTCCGGCACCCAGCTTGGTGGTAACCAGTTCTTCGTTTATCTCGCTGCCTTCGCTGTTTATGAAGTATTTGTTGCGGTAAACGTCGTAGTAGTGCATGTCCACATTGGCAATCTTGGGCTGAGAGAATAGCAAATCAGAATAGTGGCGCACTATGGCGATCTTTTCCGATAGGCTTATCTGGCGAGGGTCTTCCACCAGCTTGGCTTTTATGGCGGCTTTTACCACAGGAGCAGGAGCGGGACGCTTGGGCTCGCTAAGGTTGGCAGCCAGAACTTCGGCGTTCTCTATGGCACGCCTTATTGCCATGTCTGCTTGCTCAGGTTTGGTGAAGCTAACTTTGGATAGTCCACCGTTTTTTAACACACGTAATACATAACCATCACCAAGATTGGAGCCGCAACTGCGAATCTCCTTCTTGCTCATTACAATTTGTTCGACCCGCTTGGTTTCGTAGCGGAGATCAAAGTAATCCGCGTCGATCTTGCTGGCCATTTGTTTCAGCTTGTCGATCATAATAACTCCTTTTCCATGAGTTTATTGCTTAATAACCCGGTCTTGTTTGCCAGTTTACCACACACATGCTTCTTCTTTGGGTGGAAGGCTAAGCCCTTTGCCGTAAAAACCATGCATAAGATACTGTGCCTGTTCTGATAACATGTATGGATATCCATCGCGATATGAAAGCTGACCATACTTGGGCAGCCGGATGTTGCTTACAATGCCTTCATAAAGCTGTTGCTTAGTGTCTTCGGGTAATGTTTTCAGTATATTATCGCCCCAATTACGGTATGCTTTTGCGCCCAATTCGGTAAGCTTCACCGAAGTATTGGGCTTGTTACCCTTAAAGCTCTTTTTAAGGCTTATATAGCCTACCTGTGCGAGTTTATTCAAGTGAGTAGTGATGTTGCCCGAGGTTAGCCCGGTATAGTCCAATAGCAGGGTATAATCCATGCATCTGTTGCGCGAAAGCAGATAGATAATCTTCAGTCTGGCAGGATTGTGTATGGCAACATCAATCTCGGAGATGGCATTAAGTACATTCATATGTTTCATTGTTGTATCTTCCTTCTTCATGTAAGCATGTGTATGGCTGTATGATATGAGCAAGATACTTTGTATTTCAAAGTGCTTTGGCTGTCAAGTAAAATATCGAAACTTATTCAAATTCGGGCTGAGGGATAGCTTGTGTTGCCAGTTTTGGCTGCTTTAGCCTCTGTGTTTCTCCAGAAGAGATTTGAAGTATTCCAGTTCAGCCTGGCTTTTGTATTCCAAGGTAATCTTGCCCTTGCCTTTGTGTTCGCGCACGGTTGCTTTCATGCGGAATATACCGGCAAGCTCCTGTTCCAGACTGCGGATAAGGGCGGTACGCTTGGGGGCATCATCATCTTTCTTCAGTGATTCCACATACACTTTGGCTTTTTCTTCTGCCTGGCGCACGGTAAGCTTGTATTTTATTATGAAATCGGCAAAGCTTCTCTGATATTCGGGCTCAACAGCCAGCACGCAGCGGGCATGTCCAGCACTGATCTCGTCGGAAGCCACCATTGCCTGAACCTCATGCGGAAGCTTTAGCAAGCGGATGCTATTGGTAATCGTGGCGCGGTCTTTGCTCATAACCTGGGCAATCTGAACATGAGTAAGCTCAAAATCTTCCGCCAGGGCAGAATATGCCAGGGCTTCTTCTATGGGATTCAAGTCCTCACGCTGGATGTTTTCTATTATGGCAAGCTGAAGCTGTTCCTTTTTTGAAACGCTGCGGATAACCACCGGCACCATGTCCATTCCTGCCAGTTTGGCAGCTTCCAGGCGGCGTTCACCGGCTATCAGCTCGTATTCTGAGCCGTTGGATTTGGTAACAATCAGGGGCTGAATGATGCCGTTTTCTTTAATGCTTTCGCTCAGCTCTGCCAACCGTACGGGATCGAAGGTTTTGCGTGGCTGATATCTGTTTGGCTTAATGCTGTCTATCGGCAGGGTGCCAATTCCGGGCTGGGTGGCTCCGTTGTTGTCTCTTTCTGGTATTAGGGCGGATAGTCCGCGGCCAAGACGTTCATTCATCAGTTATTCCCTTTCTTGCTGCGTTCAATAATCTCGTTGGCAAGGTTCAGATAGCTCATAGCTCCGGGGGAGCGTATGTCGTACAAAAAGATGGGCTTGCCAAAGCTGGGTGCCTCGGTGAGCTTAATGTTGCGCGGTATTACCGAGCGGAACACCTTTTCCTTAAAATAGCGATGCACTTCTTTTGTCACTTGCATCGAGAGATTTACCCGCTTGTCGAACATGGTTAAGAGGATGCCTATTATACCCAGATTAGGATTTAAGTTCTTTTGAATAAGCCGGATGGTGGTAAGTAACTGGCTAACCCCTTCCAGGGCATAGTATTCGCACTGTATGGGCACCAGTACATCCGTGCTGGCGGTCATGGCATTCACGGTTAATAATCCCAGTGAGGGCGGGCAATCTATAAGGATGTAGTCATAATCATTCAGTATTGGTTGCAGGGCTTCTTTTAGCTTATGCTCGCGGGCAAACTCGTGCACCAGTTCTATCTCGGCACCGGTTAGATGGATATTTCCCGGTACGCAGAAGAGATTTGCGGTATTGGTAGGCAAAATGGTATTGGTGATGGGAACCCGCCCGATAAGCGCGTCATACACCTGCAGTTCAACCTTCTCTTTATCTATGCCAACNNCCTTGCGGATCGAAGTCTATTAGTAAAGTCTTCTTCTCCAGCACTGCCAATCCGGCTGCCAGGTTAACCGCGGTAGTGGTTTTGCCAACCCCGCCTTTCTGGTTTACTATAGTTATTACTTTTGCCATATTGTCCTTACTTAAGTTATCGTTTCATCAGGTCGCGCTGCTTTATTGCCACAATCCTGCGTTGTCCCAAATCGGGATCGCTTGTTTCCAGCAGGATGCTGTAGTTTAAGCCTTCCAGATCGCTTAATTTCTGTGCCTTGTAAAACACTGCCATTCCCGATGGCTTCAGAAGCCTTCTAAGCGGTGCAAGATATCGCTCTTCCAAAGCCACAGCACGGCATATCACCAGATCGAAGCTGGGACGGCGTGCAGTGAAGGCATAATCTTCCAGTCTGGCACTAACCACAGAGCAATCAGCAAGCCCCAGGGCTTCTACGAATTCCTGCATGGCATGTGCTTTCTTTTGCACCGAGTCCAGCATCACCAAACTGAAGTTCGGAGATGCTAACTTCAAGGGAATGCCGGGAATACCACCACCGGAACCGAAGTCTAACACCGTCTTACCTGCCAAATCCAAACATTCCAGAGCAAGCAGGCTGTCAAGGAAATGCTGTGTCCAATATCTATCTACTGCCAAGTTTCGCGACACCAGATTAACCATGCGGTTGGTGTTGCTAAGTAGCTGATGATAATGCTCAAACTTGCCCATCATCTGCGGGATACCCTCAAGGTTTTGCTCTTTTAGAAAGTCCTCAAAGCGTTTCTTTTGCTCTATCATGCTTACTCCTTTGGCAGATTGCGCAGCAGTGCCTGAACCAAAAATGATTCGTCATTACTCATGCTTTTCAGCACTGCTTTGGCTTTTGGTTTGTCTATCTGCATCAGCGAACGGGCAACAATGTAGCGATACCTCTCGCTGCTATGAAATGCGTAAGTATTAAGTATCTCTATACTTTCATCACTCTTTATGCTCCCCAATAGCGAAATGCAGGCAGTAATATATCTCTTTGCCTCTAAATGCCTTTTAATGGGGACAATAAGCGTGCTATCGCCCACTCCGGCAATAAGGCTCATGGCTGTTTTGGCCTTCAGGCTGTCGCTGGCTTCCACAAAGTTGAACAGGCTATCCTTAAAATTTGGCACCTTATCCAAAAAGGCTTCCAAAGCCCGATATTCCAGCCCCGATCTACCGTCCAGTTTGTTGGCAATAATGTATGGCAAAGCTTCTTGCTGTCTGTCCACCAATACCTTTCTGGCTTCACGCACCCGGTTTACCGCCGAGCCCACTTCCCATTCGGCAGCCGCGGCAAACACCTCGGCAATTGGTGCATCAATTGCTATCAATGGGTCATCTGAGGTTTTGGCTGATTCTGTTGCAACTGCCACCTCACTAAGTTCAACGTCTCTACCAAAGCCATAGGTGCCTTTTTCCCAATTGCTGTTATCTGCCTTGCTGCTATCAGAATAAAGGTCTTTTCCGCCCATGTCCAAAAACAACCCAATGCCACCCGTGGAGCGTGCAAAAGCTGCGTTGCCATAGTTTTGAGCTTCGTTGCGCTCATAGCGGTCGTCTCCGCTTTTATCCACAAAGATGCCAACCGAGTTGCTAAGCCCCAGCCCGTTGCCACCATGAATGGAATAGGCATCATTGTCGCTGTTATCTATCAGCATCCCCATTCCCCAGTCGTGTCCTGCACCCTGTCCGGGTCCGTTTCTACTGTAATAGGTATCGTTACCCCCGCCGTCATATAAAAAGCCGCTTGCCAGGTGAATGCCCGAACCTTGCGGATAATAAACAGCATTGTAAACGTCATTTCCAGCCTCGTCTATCAGCACACCCGTGGCATACCAATAGCCAACACCCTGCGCGTAAACCCCGCCTAAATACTTGTCGTTACCGGCCTTGTCATACACCAGGCCCAAGCCTCCGGCAAAATCGGGACGGAAACCAAAGCCCATGCCCTGCCCCATGCTGCGATAATCGTCGGGCATTAAAGGCGCGTGGGTATATTTCCCGCCCAGAATGTAAGTGTCTGCCCCGCTGTAGTCCAGCATTGCTCCTATTCCGCCTACGCTACCCAGCCCCTGAGCCATGGTTGTGGCATTGTAAGTATCATTACCTTCCATGTCCACCAGCATGCCAATGCCCTGCATGGCAGCACCTTGCGAGAACAAACCACTGCGATAGTTATCCGCTCCAGCATAGTCCACATGCAGATTAATGCCCTTAAACGCGCTAAAGGCAAAGTCATCGGTTAAATATGTGTCATCACCGCTAAGGTCGTATGAAATGCCCACACCCATAGAGCTAAAAAACATCCCGCCGGGCTCATAGTTACGATATACGTCATCGCCGCTATAGTCTATCAGCAAATAGCTATTGTGCAGGTAGTTGGCATAAAGGTTCAGCTCGTAGGTGTCAGTCCCACCTGGCTCTATCAACAGGCATATCCTTTTGCCTTTCAGTTGCTTGTTAGTTGTTTGGTTATAGCTGTCGTTCCCCCTGCTGCCAATTATCATCGTGCCGTATCTGGTGTTTTTATAGATTGCTTTCTTGTTTGTGTACTTCAGTTTTCCGGCAGCTTCCCGCAGCACTTGTGAGGCAGCGAGGTATTTTATTGCTGCCAGGGCAGCGTTGTTATAGCTAAAGCTTAGCTGTTTTTGCAGCTCATCCGCATCCCAGTTAGGCGCATCGGGAAGCTTTTTTTGTTGTAATAGCTTTTCATACTTTTCCTTATCCTCGCTTTCGGCAAAGGCGGCAAAGATGTATGCGCCAAGGCTGTCCTTATGTGTTTGCCACTGGCTTTGTGAAAAGCTGCCAAGCAGGGGGTTAAGCTCATTCAGCACACCTTCCCAAAAGCGGAAGATATCTTTGGGTTGCTTAACGCTGGCTTTGAACTTAAGTTGATACTGCCAATATGCCTCCAGGTAGCTGTCCATAAGGTCTGCATCACAAAAAGCGATGTTCATAAAGTGATTTAGCGTTGCAGCCATGCCGGCATCACTGCCATCAGCACAAATCCGCCTTAGCTCGCCTACCTGTTTAGCACCCTTTAGCGGCTGTTGCAAGGCGTTCATGTGCCAGGTGCGCTTCAAGCGAGAAGATAAATCCCAGTCTTTTTCGTAGTTTAGGGAGTTTAGGTTTAGGTTTGCCCCTTGCAGCATTTCGGCAAGCTCCGCCTCAGTTTGGGCGTCAATTATGTTATATGCATCGCTGTTGACGGCATACATGCCGCTGCTCAATGCCATAAATATTATCATTAACCCGGAAAAGACAATCTGTATCATCTTCATTATCACCTCGCTAAGAGGCAACTATCTAATGTGGCTGCAATTTGTCAATGGCTTTCGCTTGCCTGGCTATGCGTAGCATTTATAATGCAAGGGTCAACTTGCATGTAGAGTAACGGGATTATTGCAGACAATGTCCGCAATAAGTCTGCAATTAGTCTTTGTTTTTTGGGGTGTTCATGCATTACTGCTCTTGTCAGTCTTCAACCCCGTTTTGAGTAGCCCTCCACCCCGTTGTTAAACCCCTGTTATTCATTCCATCCTGAACATATCACTGAACATATCACTGAACATATCCTTAAGCTATCCCAAAGCTAGATGCAAGAATTATCAGGTTTTACTGCCGAGAAACTGCCGAGAAACTGCCGTGCCACGGCGGTTCCTCGGCAGTTGTTCCCATGCTGCACCCATGTTCACGCCGATCTATATTTGAGAGAGCTTCAGGGAATAAGTAGGTGATGAGGTGTTACATAGCTGGTGTTACATAGCTGGTGTTACATAGCTGGCAAAGGGCGCTACAGCGAGCGCCCCTACTGAACGTGGAAAAGTGGAAGAGTGAAAAAGTGAAACATGGGCTGGACATATAGTGTTGGGGGGTCGAGAGGTCGAGAGGTCGAGGGGTCGAGAGGTAACGTAGCTTTCCATAGCTACGAACGTGGAAAAGTGGAAAAGTGGAAGAGTGAAACACGGGCTGGGCATTGAGTGC
>DIMZ01000035.1:0-2096 GCA_002425825.1 Cloacimonetes bacterium UBA5553
ATCTTGTGATTTACTATACAGCCGGAATGTCCGATCAGCATTGCCGGGGCTGAATATATTCTTATAAGCGAACCAATTGTTGTTCGCAACCATCTTTGTCCAGTTTAATGACTGATGTATTTGATTAGGATTAGAAGTATCACTTGAAAGAGTTGTGTTAATAATCCATCCTTGAGCTAAATCATCCCATTCCCAAAAAAAGAAGCGAGAAGCTGCCGGAGACATACCGGTGGATTGATTGGAATTATAGGCTATTAGAAAATCTTTGCCAGATGTCAATCCATTTACATGACCATAGGGCTGCGTTCCCTCAATATACGGCCGGGTAACTATCCAGGAAGATCCGTCATATAATGATAGCTTGTCTTTTCTGTATATTACTACGCTCGGGTTATCTACGCCAGAATTTATTGTCGCAAAGAAATCATCTTGCATCGTTATAACAAGGTTCAGGTCAAACTTATCTTGCACGATTTCGTCTATTTCAGAGTCTAGGTAACCGGTGCTGCCCGTATACACATTATGAGATGTATTGCTGTATGTATGCAACAATCCCGAGGGAATCCAAACTCCATCCCAGAGGAAGGCATAAATCTGAGCCCTTCCCGTGAACTTGTACCAGCAAACAACTATGTAATCTGATCCAAAATACATATAAGGAGTTGTAATAAATGTACCATCAGGAGGCATCAGACCAATTTCTCTGGCTTGAGTTTCAGTTAGTCCATCGCAACTTAGATCAAGTCCTTGAAAAATTGGGGAGTTTATAATTGAACCGCTGGAAAATAGGTTAGACTGATTGTCCAGATAACTGAAGCCAATTGAAGCACCACTAGGTAAAATCATATTTGTCATTGCACCAAGATTACCAGAGACGTCGTTGCTATACTGGAATGAGTATCTATCTCCCACTTCATTTCGTTCGTTGTAAAAAGAGATGTCAGTAAGCTTTCGCTTTGCGGTTCCATCCCAAGGCAAGACCGAGACATCATAGTTAAATTTTGCCTTGGATATGATAATATTTTCTGAGTAAGTGGTTATGTTATCCAAAACCTTGGAGATAACTTTTTCTTGGTAGGGATCTCCCCAATTTGAATTTTCAGAATTCTCACCATATAAATCTTGGTCTGTAAGCTCTTGTCCTGCTCTACTGACATACTCAAAAACTACCTGTCTACCATATGTATCCGTGATATTTGCAAGATATGATGATCGTGTATATCTTAAAACATGATCAAGACTGGGATCATTTTGAGGTAATGCTCCCATCGTGCTACCGATCCGTCCAACATTGGCTTCGTCAGACATATATTTATAATAGATTTTCTCACCCCATGTGTTTTCAACTGTAGATAGGTTCCATGTTGTGGGGTAACGTTTCTGTCTATCGTTGTCTGTTTGAGTATTTACTAATCCACAGCTGGGTGTCCAAATAGAGTTACCCCACCTTACACCCCATTGAATTGCATTCAACGGTTCATCGTCAAGATTCGTTAAATCTAAACCTCCAAAAGTCTTGGTTGTCCCATTATCATCAACTATCAACCATTTTTCTGAGTCTTGATAGTATGTGATCTTCCATGGGCGATAATTGACAAGTGCAAAGCTCCTTGTGTTCAAGGTATTATCAACGCTAATGCAGGATAGTTCATATGAACCATTGGAATCAACAAAATAATATGTGTCATCGGATGTAGAAGTCGTATTGTTATTATTCACAACAATAGTCTCATAAACCATAGTCCATCCAAACCCTAAAACGCCTGTTGATCTGAAGTGATTGGATTGCTTGTATTCAATGCTAGTAGTATTACTATTATATTTTGCACTAACTATAACATCGAGTCCATTTTTGCCTGACAAACTAACAAGAGTTATAGGGAATGAGACATCTCCTGTAAATGTGTTAACAAAGTTGCTTGCCACAAGTTGATTTCTACTGCCATTATCTGTTTGGCTAACCGAAAGTATGTCACCGGATTGAGTGTTGAAAAAGCCTGGATTGTTCTCATCAAGAGATGTATTGATGCCATCTAGGCAGTATAACGAGACGTAACAACAGAAGAGCATTAATGCGATCAATAAATACTTAAGAT
>DIMZ01000035.1:2131-3225 GCA_002425825.1 Cloacimonetes bacterium UBA5553
ACAAGGTAACAGTTGTAGTTATATTTTGAGACCCGTGAAAAAAGTAGAGAAGTTACGACAGTTATTCATAATCTTAATGACTTACTTGTCCTGTATCAATACTTTCAAACTCTCATTCTCTTTTTTTAGTTCAATCACATGAAGAGTGAGTTCTTCAATCTTTTGGAGAAGCATAGCTTGCATTTCACTGATGTTAACTCCATCTTGTGAAACCTGTTCTGCGCTTGGAAGGCCTGGGAGATGTCCATTTTCATTAATGAAGGATTCAACTTCATTCAATGACATCAGGTCATAGTTATCATTGAAAACATGGTCCGGCCATCCGTTATTATAAGTGTTCACATTTATCTCTGTAGCATATACTTTCCCGTTTACTGCTAATCTGCACCCGGTGGGGAACTCCTCAGACCCAATGCCGATACGCCCACTATCAAAAACTAAAAAATCGTGCTGCCCAGTAATTCCGGGGTCTGTATCTGTGCCAATAAAATCATAGTATAGTTTGCTGTTGAACCCTCTTTTATGAAATCCGGTAGACCAGTAATTGCCTGAAGAACCATCTTTCCATGAGAACACTAGCGAATCTGGGCTCAGCATGTAATTTTTATCTAATAATATTGTTCCACTTTCATCCTCGATAACTATCCCACCCTTAATTGAGCCTTTTACCTCCAACTTCTCGGTAGGGTAGGCAATCCCGACACCCAAAGATCCGTTAATGCTATAGATATCATCCTCTGCAAAGCAAGAAGAGATAGCGATTGTCAGCATAATCACTGATAACAACAAGGTACGTTTCATTTTTCCTCCTATAGGAACGCTTTAGTAGTTTATAATGTTAACCAAATCAAATAGAGGGAGATACAGGGAAATGATAATAATCGAGATAAACAAGCCTACCGCTGTGATAATGATTGGTTCAATTATGGCTGATATGGTATCAGCAACAGTATCTAGCTCTTTATCATAGAACTCAGCTATGTATACTAAGATATCTTCAAGTTTTGCAGTAGTTTCTCCAATTGAAATCATCTCTGGCACCATATCAGGGAATATGTCGGTCTGCCTGAGAGAATATGCAAGGCTCTTGCCCT
>DIMZ01000035.1:3281-3471 GCA_002425825.1 Cloacimonetes bacterium UBA5553
TGAATTATGCGAGACTTTAACGCTTACACGTAGAGAATCGCTTAGCGAATTGCCACTCTTAATCAGTAAACCCAACGCCCTGCAAAACATCGAAACATGGTTCTTTTTTATTATAGGACCTATAACAGGCAGAGTAATCAAAGATTTGTCAACTCGACTAACTATAGCTTGCCAGTTACCGGTTTTGTAG
>DIMZ01000035.1:3512-8914 GCA_002425825.1 Cloacimonetes bacterium UBA5553
ATAACGGCAATTAGCGATAATGTGACATTTACAATATACGGCATCAGTTTACCTATCCTTACGATCCATAAAACACTAGTCGGAAGCTCCGCGCCAAAATCACCAAATATCTGCGAGATCCCCGGTAAAATAAATGATATAAAACAAACTACGGCAATCAATGAAGCCAAAACAAGAATTATTGGATAATATAAAGAGGTCAAGATCTTTTTTCTTAAATGGAAAAATTTTTCTAAATATATCGAAAGCCAGGAGAATACTAAACTAAGATTAGATGATGTTTCGCCTACCTTTATCAATTGAATATAAAGCGGATCGAATACTTGCGGATACTTTTTTAGTGCGATAGAAAGGTTCATCCCTCTCTCTACACTTTCTTGTAGATGCAGAAGCACCGTTTTCATTCCACGATGATTGGTTTGCGCATAAACTGTTGTAAGCGCCTTATGTAAAGGTATCTCAGCGCCTACTAATGCGGCCAAGCCCTTTGTAAACTCAATTAGTATCCGTGACGATACCCTTACTCTCGTCATTTGTTCTTTGAACAGCGCTACAAGGCTGAATTCAGAGCTATGATTTTTGATTGCTTTGTTAGGCTTGATGAGCCTATTGTTTGCCTGTCGTTTGACTAATCTCTTGAGATTATTGTTCATCAGCAACCAACTACAGGTGATTCTTTTTGTAACTGGCGTAGATAGACGGCACTTCGAAGCTTATACTTCTCATCCAGGCTGCTGATGCTGTAATCAACGAGTGATAATTGTGATGATGGGAATTCTGGTATTGGTGATCTACCCAAGATGTAATTTTGCATAAAACCTGCACCGTAGAAAACAAACTCAACGTTTTTTAACAGCAGAGATTCGGGATTCAAAGGGATGTTGTTTCTCTTTAATACGTGGTTATCATAGCTATAGATGATTACACGCTTATCTGAAAGAGTTAAGTATAGTCTGTGATTCTCATCAAAGTTAACCGCTGTTGATCTAAACAAGTCTGAGGTTATCTGGGCACTGATAGAATGCATTATGTCCAGATGCCTGTTGCCAATGTTTTTCCTTAACATACTCTTGCCGATGGAGTCGCTCATTATAAGAGTCATGTTGATAATGACTACCATAATTAAAAGTGCAATCAGCAACTCAATGACGGTCATTCCAGATTGCGATCTGACAAGCCTATCGAATAAAGAGTTGTACATGGTGTTTTGNNTTTGTCGTTCCCATAATATACGCTTACCGTGATAATTCGCTTTTCCCCTCTGCTTGATACGCTCTTTACTATCCTCCAATTGCTCTCCCTATTTGTACTATTGCTATAATCAAGTTGATATTGGCTGTATTCCATTTCCCGCTGCGCTAATGCAAGAGCACTAATACGCTTGGCTGGAGTGTTACTATTCAAAGTCTTGGTTAATATACTCAAGGCTAAAACTCCGATAGAAACAAGTAAAGACAAGGCAATAAGTGCTTCCAGAAGGGTGCTGCCTTTGTTATCTAGAATTACATGTATTTTGTACTTCATGATATGTTAGCACTTTGTATTGTGGGTTAGCTTCGAAAGCAAGAGGCAGTAAAAACTCTTTGTTTCTTTTACTTACATCAATCATGGATGAGATAAGCCAGTTGCTGTAGGTTACCGGATAGTAGTAATCAAAGAACGCTTGGGTTATCACGGTTCCATATACACTTCCATGTAATTGCACAGGGTTCAAACTGAACACTAATCCAGTAACAGCTGCATCCTTATCAATCTCTATCGAGTAGCTGTCATTTGCGACATTGGTTTCTCTTGATTGAGATTTGTATATTACTGATCCATTTACTTGACTGGAGTCCCTAACTGCAATCATCTTTGGATTCTGCGCCATACCATCTTTATCGTCCAGGTATATAACGGAAGGGTATTCGAGCCGCGCCTGATTCATAACCACTATCGAATCGCCTGCAATCGCTTGCACAGATATGCTGGCATTATCTTTTATTGATACATATTTGGGGGAGTATAATATTCCATTTCTACCACGAACACTTCCTGAAACAGAGATGCCATCCCGGGAGATAAAAATGCTGTTCTCAGGATACTCATAATTCCCTGAAAGCGATATCATCCCTCTGCTAACAACAATGATTGGATTTTGATATCTTGGGGACGATTCATCAAACGAAAGTGACTCATCGGAGTATAAAACAATTTCCTTATCGGTGGAACCAACGTGCTCGATTCGGGGGAAGATATTTTTCCTTACACTTAAGCAATGCTGTGGTCTCCTTTGTAATAAACCGTTATATTTCTGTACTGCCCGACTATATACTGTTGATCTAAACTCCGGAAGTTTTGGTTCATCCATAATAATTGTGTTGCCATTAATTGCTCCCGTGAACTTTGCTCCTTGAAAGGGTTTGATTTGGGTTCCATATTTCCCGGTTACAATATCGCCGTTAATAACGGTGCTACCGGCAAAGGTGAGGGGCATTTTATCTTCTGCCCATATCAATGCGGAGTCAAAAGTCTGCGGCATTACTTGTCCTGCATAAACACATATGGTTAATTGTTTTCGTTTGGCAAAACCTGTGGAGTACACCCTGATAAACCCGCCATGATAGTCAAAACTGAGATCGCATTTGTCACCCCAGGGTAGAACTATTGAACTCTTTCCTTCAGATAGAGTTGGATATCTTGACAAGCTGTCCAGTAATGTGTAAACACCTGCTTCTGCATTATAACGCGCCTGGAGCAAGTCTTTGTTATCGTTTATAAGCTTGGTTCGAGATAAATCAAATACTAGTATGCTGGCCAATATTAGAGATAAAAGGGTCAACAATACAAGTACAGTAAAAAGTGCTGCTCCTCTCTGGTTTTGGATCATAACCTTAATCAGTCAGTAGTAATGTTTACAATTTTCCCATCGTTTGATACTCTCCAGACACTGTAAACCCCATCAGCGTCATAATCGACTGTGGAAGTGGCTATCGCAGAGTATGTCTTAGTATCTCCTGATAACAAGGTTACCTTAAATCTTGCTTTGCCACCCTCAGATACAAGTTTTTCCTGCTCGTATCCCAGATCTTCTAATGTTCTAGCATAAGNNTAAGTATCATTCTCACGATAGTATGCCTCCTGAAGAGAATGTAGCTGACTTAGAACCATTTTTGCTTCAGATTCTTTTGCCTTCCTCGTCACAGTCATATACTTCGGAACAGCCAATGTGGCCAAAATACCTATTACCACAATAACTATCATGAGTTCAATCAGCGTAAACCCTGACTCATTACGAAACACTCGCATATATTCCTATACCTCTGCAATGAATTTCACCTATTTGCAAACTATTGAATGTAGGTTCGTCTGTCAATGTTATTCTTGATTATTAACTCGGTTGGATTGATTTTATCATTAATAATCCTCTGTGTTCGAGGCTACATAAGATGCTTCGTGAATTCTATCTACCTGTGAATTTTAAAAATCAGGATATCTGATTGTTAAGATTTAATCGTAGACCACCATACTATGGTCTGTTCACTCTTCCCATCATCAATACCCCAAGGCGATACTCTAGCTATTGTCCAGGTTGACTTCGAAAATTTCTTTATATACTCAATCCTCATGAAGGCTTGACTGACTTCTGCAACATATGACCGACCAAGTCCGAACCTGTGATATCTCCTCGACAATAGGTGTAACTTATTTTAATTTTGCCTTTTAGATTAATCCAGATGAACCAAAGATGAACTTCTGTCTAAACTTCTCCAAATGGCAGGTATAGTATTGTCCCAAGAAGAAATACACGATAGATAAGCACAAGGCCCTTGATCCTTCCAAACTCTACCAGAGAGATGAATACAGTGCCTACAATGAAACAAGAGCCAGTTCCCGGTCACTGTATCCCAGTTCTCCAAGTGTCCGGACGATCTGCATGACTTTCCTGAAAAGGTGAAGTTCTCACTCGAATCCAGATACACGGGCTCACCAGGCTACATCGACTTCGGCATCATCATCATCGAGGACGATGGCGATGATATCATTTGAGTTAACCATAAAACCATAAAGCCATAAAAGCATAAATACAGAGGAGCATAAATGTTCAAATACGGAATCAGCTACTTTATCATGGAAGAGGGAGTACACAAGCCTCAGTCAGGAGTGGATATCCGCTTACTAAGACCCGGAGATGACTGGCAGTCCGGAACCAAGCTTATCGAGACCGAGAACTCGAGCTACTATGACTGTCTGATCGAAACTGAAGCCGATTGCGGGATCTATGATATCTGGGACAACCGGGGCAATCCCAATGGCAGCTTCAGTGGCAAGACCTGCACCATCGGAAAACTCGATGCCAGAGGACTGCTGAACGACTGCATCTAAGGCAATCACATCCTGGATGGAGCAATAACAGGAAACAAAATCGCCAATGCAGCTGTCGGCACCTAACATCTGCAGAATGGCCTCCTGTCACTCACTAAGCTGCAATACGAGATACAAGATCTGGATAAAGGGGTAGACAATAACAGCCAAGCAAGCCCGGCAAAGCAGACTGAGGACAAGATCATCACCGATGTATTAGATAAGGAGTATCAGGAGCTTCAGCACATCTTCCTGACCAACCATTGCGATGCCTTCCTCTACATAGGTGATATCAAGATTGAAGGGAACCTGGGAACCTCCTGATCGGAATCAGCCAGTCTATACCACCACCGATCATTTCTATAAGTTGCTTGCCCTCGCGCAATGGTACCCAAGAGAGAAACACGGCAGAATCGGGTTAATGGGTAGGTTAGTAACCGGTATCTCTTCTTATCGTACCGGCAGATCAACTCAGCCATCAGATTGATCACTTCCTTGTAGTCTCCATATTCCCAGGTATCGTCGGCTCATGTCTTGATCTCATCCTCGGTCATCTTCTCTGGCTGCAGCCAGGGTCCTCAGAACTGATCTCATCAACTCTTGTATTGGAACTCGTTAGCGTATGGATCGTCATCGGCTTGTTCGCTATCTAATCCAGATATATCTATCTCGATTACCATCATTGTTGTGCCTAAGTGAGGACATCATCTTGCTTAGCGATCTCTTTGATCGGCCGTTCAGTCCCATCGTCATGCATCAGAATAAGTTGGCAGCCTGATTGAACCATCTCCTCCAGCGTTATCAGGCCTTTGCGATTCTTGTTTTGCTTGCTCATCTTGATCTCCTTCTCAGTTACCCGACAGCTGATTTATAGGCACTAAAAAACCCTTAGTTAAAGGGCGTCAAGCCCATTCCACTCAATACGATAAGGAAGATTGAAGAAACTGCTATTGACATATAAATCATTCGATTATAAGAGTCCCCTGTAACATAAGCAGTGAGTTTGAGGATTTAATAACTTAGTTTTTACTATTCGCATCACATTTATGATAACAACA
>DIMZ01000153.1:0-241 GCA_002425825.1 Cloacimonetes bacterium UBA5553
CATAGGCAACAAGCCGGTTCTGGAAGCCAAAGAGATAAGTGAATAATACATTTTGGCTGCAAGTAGCCAGGGGAGAAGCTATATGAAGCACACATTACTTATACTGCTGTTATGCATGGTTGCCGGAATACTTTTGGGCGAAGGCAAGGCAAGTATAACAGATTCTTATAATGCCGAAACCGCCAAGAACTATAGCAGAGCTCTGCAGATAATGGAAGAGATTGCTGCTAACGACCCCAAT
>DIMZ01000153.1:269-6370 GCA_002425825.1 Cloacimonetes bacterium UBA5553
TTTTATCAGCTTCGCATCGGCTGGCTGCAATACCTGTTGGGACGCTATAACGATGCCATTGCCAGCTATACCAAGTCTAACCGCATAGCTCATAGTTTGGATGCCCAAACCGGCATTGTTAACTGCCAATTGGCTTTGGGCAAGTGGGATGAGGCACGAGCATTGTCCGATCAGATACTGAAGAACTATCCCCAAAGCACCACCATAATGGGTAAGGCGGCTTATGCAGCTTATATGAAGCAAGACTACAGCGCTGCAGCGGGATACTATAGTTCCATAATCAAAATTACTCCCTGGGACATGGAGATAAGAGGCTATCTGGTAAATAACCTCTTTCTGTCTAAAGATGTGGAGAACGCACGCAGGCATTATCAAAAGCTAAAGAAGTATTATCCGGACTCGCCTATAGTGAAGGAATACGCCAAAACTCTGGGCTAAATATGCGGTTTTTGCTGATCTTGGCAGTGCTGCTGCCGCTGACTATTTGTGCTCAGACTTCGCTGCCAATACCCACCTCGGGAGAATCAGGAGGCGGAGCTGCACCAATGCAGGCAGACTTGCTTAGCCTGGCGTATAGCAATATGCTGGCGGGTAATTACGAGGCAGCTAAAAGCCAGTATGGAAGCCTGCGAGAGCATGAACCAAGCAATCTGGCAGCACACGAGGGCTATCTTTGGGCATTGAATGCCCTGGGTAAGTATCGTGAAAGCCTTGCTGAATCGGCAAAACTGATAAACGGCTATCCCTATACTGCTCAGTTTCATAACTATCGTGCCTATGCCCTGCTGCAAAGCCGGCGCTATCCCGAAGCACGGTATTATTACCGCTACGCACTGGATAAGCAGGCGCAAAATCCACTTGCCAGCAGCATTGCCAATGAAGGCCTTGCCTATAGCTATGATGCACTGGGTGACTACACAAAACACCGCAGATATGTAAACGCGCATGCAGCCAGTACAGGCATACCCGTAGCCAGACAAAAGCCAGAATTCAGCACAGCACTTAGCTATTCGGCTACCAAGCCCGAAAAAGCCACTATAAGCATAAGGCAAACAGCTAATTATGCCTCCTGGCACTTGAACATGGCGTATGAAGATTTTAGCTTGAATAAGGAAAGCTTCCGCTCAGCTGCTTCGGTGACTTTGGGTAAGCAGTTTTCCATTGCCAATATCGAAGTTTCGGCTATGATGCTGGAAGGCAAAGACGAACGGGTTTACCCTGCCAGGCAGTATTGTGGTAAACTGTCCAAAAGCCTGTATGCCGGCAAGCTATACTTTGCTCCCCAGCTTATGGCAGCTTACGCGCAATACCCACGCTTCGACATTCAACAGCTAAGCTTTATGCCTTCAGTTCGCTGGCGGGACATCAGCATAGCCTACCAAGCCCACTACAGCTATATGGACAATGAAACTGTGAACGCAGACAGCAGCAGGATAAGCCAGCAGATTGAGCTATACAAAGCCATGCCACTTAGAACCACTCTTGGGCTGCATTACGGCCAGGGTGATGGGAGATGGATGATGGACAACAACGGTGTGGTGGTGGATACCTTTAACGCTCAGAAGCCATACTATGCCGCTTCACTCTTAATACCTTTTTTGACCAGGTTCTCTGCCTATCTTTATTACCAGTTGTCCAATAATACAGGGCTATATTATGCCTCGCTTAAGGTGAACTATTGATGTTCATACGTAATTCTATTCTGTTCACTATCAGCATATTGCTGGTCATGCTTGGGATAAGCGCTTGCAACAATCGTGAGAACGCGCTGCTTCCGCCCAATCTCTCCGCTGCCGACTATCTGGAAGGCAACAAGATAGAAAGCTACGCCAACTACCTTATCAAGTCTCAGAATGACAATAGCTACCTGCTGTTCAGCAAGCTCGCTATTACCGATTCCCTGGTTCAATATGGTGACGTGATAGACTTTCGGCGGGTAAGCTCTTTTGCCTCGCGGGATAGCCTCTTTGTGCAAGATGGTTCCAGCCCCATCAGCGATACCTATAGCTTTGGCATTCTCCGCAATGGTGTGGCAATAAACATAACTGGCAGAATACCGCTTGCAACTATATATACCAAGCTAAGTGCCAGCCAAAACCCCAGACTGGTAGATTATTCTTACTACCTGCGAGCAACGCCCATAGATCCGGTTTACTACGGCAATAATCGCGGCTATTTCCCGCTATACTCCAGTGGTGAANNAGTGAATTCTGCCTGTATAACATCCCTTTGTCTAATAATCCAAGCCTGAATTTATCTACCAATAACGCTGCTCATGCCTTGCTGCAAGATGAAGATGGCAATGAACTTGCCATAAACTTCCCTGCTGAATACTGCAATGCAGCAGGAGAGATAAGCATTGGCATGAATGCAGATATAAGCCCCAGCGAAAGCGGTACGCTGCAACAATGGTTCCCCAATGCTGCCATTGCCTCGTCACCCATCAGTCTTTCAACTGCCTCGCCGGTAGGTTCTTCCCTCGCCATTATACGGCAAAAGGAGGCCCGTAAGGCTTATTTTGGTGAGCAATGGGTGCGTCTTGCCTCTTCGCAAGCATATAGCTGGCAGGCTAATAACCCGGAAAGCGGCAACCCAAACTGGTGGCAGGAAAGCGGCTATTTATACAGCTTTATGGCAGGTAGCGGAAAGTATTTCCTGCTAAGCCCACTAGATTCCCAAACCGAGCTTAGCATACCTCTGGACGGCTCATACAACCAGGTGTTCCTACAGGATTTGTGGTTCGACTTAAACGGCATGAACCTGCCCAACACCGTTATGAAGCTACAGCTTAGCCCAGACGCTAACAGCCTGATGTCCCGCTACTTTATGGGCACTCCCTTCAAGCAGCAAGCAGGAAGCTACAAGTTTGCCNNTATGAATCCGGCAATCTAATCCGTCAGCTACCCGACGATAAGTGGCTGGAATTCGGCTTCCGTACCACCTTAAGCCCTACTGCCACCGATAGATTGTTTAGCTGCGTGGTTACGGACGAGGAAGACATCATAAGCTACAAAACTCAAGCTGACACCTACGATGCCAATCACTTTACACGAACCGGAAACTATGTTTATTCCGGTATCTCACACTCGGCAATATACCTGTATGGCAGCTTTACAGAGTCTTCCACTGTGCTGAATGTACCCTATTACAAAGCCAAACAATACATCCAAACCTCACGCGCAACACTTGGCTGGAACAGCAGCACAAGGCGCGCTTACGATAAACTGGTGCTAAATCTTGCCCCCAATCTGCCTTCTCATCCCTGGCTCAGCGGCGAACCCTTGCAGCTTAGCGGTGCCCAGGCACTTTTTGAATGCTATTTCTATAGCAATAATATTCCCCAATCCAGCTTGCCCGGCGGCTTTTACCTGAGTCTGCATGGGGCAACGGCAACTGCGGACTTGCTGCTGTTCAATAATCTCAGCTATCCCCGCCTGAAGCTTTACCACAAGGCCACGGCATTATCGGACACTGGCTACACCAACACAGCAGGAGTGCTAAGCATAGCCCCCGAATTTCCGGGACTGATTATCAGTGCGGGTATAAGCCAGCCCAATCCGCTTGCCTTACGTGTATTTGGCACCATGACCTTCGTGTTGGATGAACTCCGCCTATATACCTACGGCAATGCAGCAGCAGAGACGAGCGCTTTGTTTCAGATCACCCGCAAAGCGGCATTGAGCGACCACTTTGCCTTGCTTTCAGATCAATATCAACTGCAGCAGACATCTCCAGCCTATGAGCTAAACACAGCCGATGAAGCTAATTACGGCTTGTTTGCTCCGGCTTTGTTTTTCAGGCGTAGCGCAAAGAGTGACGAATTACTATTCTATGAAAGTGCTATAAATCCTTATCGGCTATATGCCTATCCCCACAGCAGTACCTTCAGTCCCTGGGCTTTTACCGTGGATGGCTCTTACAATGCCATTTTCCCGGCATACAATGGCAGCTACTGCTCTTATACAGACTTAAATCCACACAATATAGTCCCCAAGCTTATCACCAGCAATACCAGTGATGTGCACTTGTCGCTATATCAGGCACAATTCGTGTTGCCCTCATTCTTTGTTGGGCCACCGGTTCCTAACGGCAGTGTGATAAGATTGGACAAATTGAGTACCATACTGGGGGTTAATAACCTGCTGGCGGCTTATCGGCTGAATATAACCGGAAATGGCGGAACTGCTTTAACGCCCGATTTCTATAGTATTCCGGGAGCCACTCAAGAGCCATACATTTATATTCCTGTTAGTGATACTGATGCCATTTCCACAGCCCGGATGTTTTATCGCAATCCTGCGGGGCAAACAACTGAGCTAAGCCGGGTGGATAGCTTCGGCGACAACTATGCCAACGAATACATCGTGGTGGGCAATAGCTTTATCTGCACAGTCCCCAATCCCGGTGTGTTTTTTGTAACCCGTTAATCCGCGCTTAGTTTGCCCAGTTTGCGCTGCAATCTTTGAATACGCAATTCTGCTGCTGCCACCTTTTTGCTATCCACAATGTAGCGGCTCATCAGATAAGCATGCAGCTTTTCGGCTGTTTCAAGGGCTTTGGAATATTGCTTCAGCTTGTTTTCCTGCAGCTTGCTTAGCTCCAGCATCGCCAATGGGCATGCCAGATCGGCAGCAATGGCAAAGCATTCACATGCTGAGTCTATATCTCCTTCGCGTTTGTAAAACATACCCAAATCACGCGTTATGTCTGCCGAAATCACTCCCTGTGCCAGGAGGTCAACCAATATCCGCTTTGCCGTTTCCGGCTGGCTTTGGCTGTTATACAGCATAGCCAGTGCATGATAGTCTATCCTGTTATCCATCCCAGCAGCAGGAGGATAGCCAATGCTATTGCAGATTAGGGTAAACAGCGCGGCAGTATGCAAAATGTCGTGATGATTGTGAATAAATATGCGGCGCACCAGCTCTGGATCGCCATTCACCAAATACTGGAAATAGGTTTGGGGTATCAGCCCGCCTTCAATATCCAGCTCTTTGTCTCTAATATGACCCAAAACATAGAATTCAATAGTCTCCAATGCGCAGGAAGGCAGCTTCTTTTTCCACAGCCTGCGGGCAATATGCAGCAAATCCAGATGCTCCATTGAGCGCAGGTTAAGCCATATCTGATGATACAGCAAGCGGCTTTCTAACACTGGAACATCAAAGGTTTTGCCATTAAAGGTAATTAGCAGCGACTTGCTTTGCAACAGCTCTATCAGCCTGTCGAAACTGCTGGTTTCGGCCTCGGGATCGGGAAGAAATATCTGCTCTACCACAAAACTATCACCCTCATAATATCCCAGTCCAATCATGAATGCCAGAGTTTCACCCCGCCCCAGACCAGTGGTTTCGAGGTCAAACACCAATATCTCTTCACGCTTGCGCTCTATAGCGGTATCCAGCCCTGCCCAGGTTAATAACACTTCTGGAAACGATTCGGGATATAGAGGCAGCTTATCTATCTCGGTGAGCATCGGGTAAGCTTTACGAGTGTAGTAATATGGGTTTTCTTTGTGGCTGGAAAACTCACCCTCAATAGCCAGCTTAAGTGCTTCACGCAGCAATGCGCGCAGCTCTGTGGCGTATAAATCCTTGTCGCTGTTCATATCATTCGTCATGGAATCAGGTTTTTTGCTGTGCCCTCATTTGGCAATATATTTGTTGCGAGGTTGCTACGGAATGCTCCAAGCATGGTATCATTACGGACTCAATGCAGGCTATATCCGTAGTAGTCTGTATTTATACCACATATTAGGCGGTACAGTAGGCGCATCAGTGGCGCTTCAGGCGAGCACCAGTACAAAGCATATGCCTTGCATACTGAGATACCATTGCGATGCCGTTGCGCCTCCCTGCAAAACGCAGGGTATCGCAACGGTATCGCTACGAAATCTTACTATGAAGGAAGGCGAGATATAACGATAAGAAAGTTAGCCGAACTCGCGTGATGAAATGACGTCCCCACCCCATGGGCTGTCGAGCTCCTGGTTGACAGAGACAACGCTTTGCATGTCGCATCCGAACATACCCCACATAAGATTGTAACTCATCTTATTCAGCTAAATATTGCTGGCTCTGCCATGCAGGCAATGTCCACGC
>DIMZ01000156.1 GCA_002425825.1 Cloacimonetes bacterium UBA5553
GCCGGGGAAGCATATCAGCTTTATCATCTCTCGCAAAGTGCCAGAGCCTTGGTGGCTGCCCATCTATGGCGGCACTTGGGCAAAAACATGATAATTGTATCTCAGGACGACATTATTGCCGAGGATGTTTGGGACGACCTATGCGCTTTAATAGGCAAAGAAAATGCACATTACTTGCCGGATTACGAGATTCTGCCTTACGAAGAACGCTCTCCCCATTACAGCATTCGTGCCACACGTATGGAAAGCTTGCTTTGTGCCCTACAAAGCAAGCAACCTGCCATCTATAGCCTTTCTGTTCGTTCTTATGGCCGTTTTCTGCCATCGCGCAGCAGCTTGGAACGCAATATCATCCACCTCCAAAAAGGCATAGAATATGATCCCGAAAAGCTGATGCAAGCTTTGCAGAATATGGGCTATGCCATTGAGTATCAGGTATCCAAAGTATATCAGGCTGCGCGTCGTGGCGGCATTATAGACGTATTCAGTCCCCCCCTTTTAAACCCCGTGCGCATTGAATTTTGGGGCGATGAAGTTATAGCCATGCGCCAGTTCTCACTATCCACGCAGCGCAGTGTTCCCGGGGAAGTGAAAGAACTAACGCTTATCCCCGCCCGTGAACTATGTTTAAGCGACATAAACAGCAGCTCTCCCATTATCGCCAAGGTGCGCGAAAAAGGTTTCTTTGAAGGGATAGAAAACTATTACGCACTACTAAGCAATGAGCTTCAGCTCTTTGCAGACTACTTCCCTGCAAACGAACGCTGCATAGTTTGGAATAACTACATTTACATCTATGAAGAGTATGAAGCACTAATGGAGCAGACTCTTTCGGCATACACCAAGGCTGCCAAACTGGGAGCAAAGGCAAAACTGCCACGCCCGGAAGCACTGATGGCAGATGAGGAAGTATTTGAAAGACTGAAGCGTAACAGCTGCAATCTATATCTGTCACAAAGTGAATTTGTGATGCCTTTCCCTACCCATAATATCCGTGCTCCCTTTGAGGCACAGCCAGCTTTCGATGCCGACCTGTCGGTTTTGGGCGACACTCTGCTGCGTAATGCCGGAGAAGGCTGGCGAAACATACTGCTTTTTGACAACCAGAGCCAAGCTAAAAGAATGCAACAAAGCCTGGGGATTAATGAATACGAAGTGCATATAGGTGTTTTACACGAAGGCTTCAGCATTCAGGATTGCCGGCTTAACCTATGGACAGACCACGAGATATTTAATCGTTATAAACGCAAACGCTATGCTCCCCGCTACTCACCCGGCGAAAGCATTATCGACTATGAAAACCTGAAACCCGGAGATTATGTGGTGCATGTTGACCACGGCATAGGTGTGTTTGAGGGGCTAAAGATAATAAAGCTGGATGGCAGCGACGTGGAATGCCTGGTGCTGCGTTATGCCGGTGACGACAGAGTATATGTGCCCACATTTCAGCTAAGTTTGGTTTCCAAATACATTGCCGAAGAAGGTGCAAATCCTACTTTAAACAAGCTTGGCAGCGCAAAGTGGAGCGCAACCAAGCACAGGGCTACTCAGCAGATAGAGCTAATTGCCGCAGACATCGTGAAGCTATATGCAGAACGCTCTGCCCGGATTGGCATAGCTCACAAGCCGGATAGCGAATGGCAGCAAGAAATGGAAGAAGCATTTATCTATGAGGATACGCCCGACCAAAGCCGTGCCAGCCGCGAGATTAAAGATGATATGGAGCATTCGGCACCCATGGAGCGATTACTCTGCGGTGATGTGGGATTTGGCAAAACTGAAGTGGCGATACGAGCGGCATTTAAGGCGGTGTGCTCCGGTTATCAGGTTGCGGTGCTGGCACCCACTACCTTGCTGGTAGAGCAGCATTGGCGGGTGTTTAAAGAACGCCTTGCTCAATACCCCGTTCGCATTGGCATGTTCAGCCGTTTTCGCAGCCCGGCAATGGTTACTAAAGACCTGGTGGGAGTGCGCAGTGGTGATGTAGATATTGCCATCGGCACCCATCGCTTGCTATCCAAGGATGTCCGCTTTAACAAGCTGGGGCTATTAATAATTGACGAAGAGCACCGTTTCGGAGTTCGCCACAAAGAGAAATTGCGCGCCCTGCAAAGCAACGTAGATACGCTTTATATGAGTGCAACTCCCATTCCCCGCACCCTGAACATGGCACTTGCCAAGCTAAAGGAGATATCCCTGATGCAAACCTCTCCCAAAGAGAGGCTTCCAATCCGCACCATAATTACTCCGCGGGATATGGATGTGATAAAAGATGCCATTCGCAGAGAAATTGACCGGGGTGGACAGGTATTTTTTATCCATAACCGGGTGCAGACCATAGAAACCGTAGCCGAGGAGCTACGCCGTGAGATGCCCAAAGTCCGCTTTGGAGTTGGCCATGCCCAAATGCCGGAGCACCACCTTGAACAGGTGATGGACGCCTTTGTAAGCAAGGAGTANNCTCTACTACCATAGTAGAAAATGGCATCGACATCCCCAATGCCAATACCATCCTTATCGACCGTGCCGATACATTCGGCTTGGCACAGCTATATCAGATGCGGGGCAGAGTGGGACGCAGCAACCGCAGAGCGTATGCCTATCTGCTTATTCCTAAAGGCACTACTACCGATGCCAAGAACCGCCTGGAAGCTCTAACCCAATATGACTATCTGGGAGCAGGATTTCAGGTTGCTCTAAGGGATTTGGAGCTAAGAGGAGCAGGCACGATATTAGGAACCAAGCAAAGCGGTATTATTCAGGCAATTGGCTTTAACTACTACAACCGCATCCTCGGCAATGCCATTGAGGCAGTAGAAAAGGGAGACACTTCCTCCTTGTATGAAGAGATTAGCCCCGCTGCCCGTCAAAAAGTGCGCACCGAGATAGACCTATACTTCCCGCCCGGTTATATAGACGATGATGAAGAACGTCTGCGCATTTACCGGCGCTTGGGTGAACTGGATAAACTGGAAGACATCGACGAATTTGAAATAGAGCTGATAGACAGATTCGGCGAGATTCCCGAACAAGCACGCTGGATGCTGAATTACTTCAAGCTAAGCCAGTTAACCAAAATGCATTCACTCTTGAATTGCCACGTTCGCAAAGACAAGCTGATAATGGAATACGACCCCAAAAAGATGCCACCCAAGCAGGATTTGCTGCGTTTTACATCAAAGATATCTCAGCCCCTACGCTTTGATGCAGGCAAAAACCTGAAACTAATAGTGGATCTTGATCCCGAACAAAGCTACATTGAGCAGTTTGAAACGGCTATTGAGATATTAAAAGCATAGTAACACAGGGTGCTGGGGGGCTGGCGACAATACCTATGCGTCTGTAGTCCTTCCTGCGCTGGTAAGACGATCATCACTCGGTAATCCACTAACGTATATAGTTTCATTACTACTTTTCTCTCTTCTTCCCTGCTGCTTCCTTG
>DIMZ01000128.1 GCA_002425825.1 Cloacimonetes bacterium UBA5553
CACCAACCTTCAGCCTGGCGTTCTTTGCCATTGATGTGCCAATCATCGCGGGTATGGCAAAGGGATTGTCTGATACAAAGCCACCTGAAGGGAAGCTAAGCAGAGACTGCTGGTTGGGTATGCCCTTCACCACTGCTGGCATCATGCGTCCTTCCGGATAAATGGTTGCGGGGGCCATGAGGATGGGAACCACTTTGCCGTATTCTATATGCTGCTTAAACGCCTGTGGGATTGGGGCAAAACTGCTGTCCCAACTAAAGGCATCAAAAGGGTCATAGCTGCTTACCCGAAACATACCGCTGCCATATTCCCATGCCACATGCTGCTTTTCTGCTACCTTTATCCAGCTATAATACATCGCCTGCATCCAAACCATGGCTATCAGCACTATGGATAGTATCAGCACGTTTACAAGGCTGCGCCAGCCATTGCCAATTATATTCTTNNGTGCAGGATCATCATTGGCAACCTCGCCATCGATAAGCTTTATTACCCTGCGCAAGTACTTTATAACCTTATCATCGTGGGTAGAGAAGATAAAGGTGGTGCCAAGTTCTTTGTTCAAGTTGCTCATTGTTTGCAAGATATGCAGCGAGTTCTCGGTATCCAGATTCGCGGTGGGTTCGTCTGCCAGCACGATTGCCGGCTTTTTTACCATTGCCCGGGCAATGGCTACCCGCTGACACTGTCCACCCGATAACTGTGCGGGGCGGCTGCTTACCTTATCCATCAAGCCTACCCATTCCAAAGCGTTTAGCACCGCTTTCCTGCGCTCTTCGGCAGGCATTTTTAGCAGCAGCAAGGGAAATTCCACATTCTCAAACACCGAATACACTGGCAATAGGTTATAGGTTTGGAAGATAAAACCTATGTGCTGCGAACGCAACTCGCCCGATTGCCTTTGAGTTAGCTGCCTGATGGACTGTCCCATTACCTCAGCTTCACCATTTGTGGGAGTATCAAGTGAGCCAAGGATATTCAGCAAGGTTGTTTTTCCGCTTCCGCTTGGCCCCACGATGCCTGTGAATTCGCCTGTGGCAAACTCCAGATTGATGTTCTTTAGCGCAAGAAACTCCCCCTCACCTGTGGGAAAGGACTTGCTCATGTTTATGGTTCTGGCTATTACTTTGTTCATTTACACCTCTATAGGTCGTAGCTAATCTTCAGGTTCAATCCCGGGCTGTGACTTTGCATTGATGTATAGCCTCTGTCCAGGCTTAGGCTCAAATCCCAGGATAAATAGTCGTATGCTCTGCGCCATACTATGGCAACGTTATCGGTATCTGCTATGTGCGAATGCACACCTAAAAATGTGATGCTATCCAGCAATCCAAGGGGATAGTTTAGCATCAGGGCAGTGTGTGCCGTCATTGTGTGTAGTTTATCTATGCTTTCATTATGATCATGAGTTTGCATGTGTTCCAGCGTTATGGCTATCCCATTGCCAATGGCAGCAGTCCAGTCCATTCCCACTGTGCTGGCAAGCATATACTTGGGCATAGTGCTTGCGGTGCTCCATTCAAACTTTGCCGCACTCGCCTCCAGCCATGCTCCAATCGCTCCGTCGTAGCGGTGGTCAAAGCCCAAGCGATATTCATTGCCCTGCTGCATCTGGCGTTGATGATAGCTGACAGCAGATTCGCCCAAGGGGTTGGGAATCTGCAATCTTGCTCCTGGCTCTATGCGCCCCTCCTTGCCTGCTACAAACTCATTGCCTTTTATGCTATCTTCGCCAAGCACTCCCCACACCCACAGATTGGCGTTATTCAGCCAATTATGCTTATAAACACCTGCTTTTACTCCGGCTGTATATTCGCTTTTGTCCAGCGGATCGATTCTGTCGAACCACTGTAATGGCCGTAGCAGCTTTGCACTGCCAAAGCTTATTTTTTGCAACCCTACCCGCAGATCGCTTTGTGGCAAGCCAATCCGTAGCCAATAACGGTAGCTATCCATGCTGATGTCGCTTTCCTGCTCCTCGTTCCAATACCCATACACTCTGCCCAAAAAGCTGTATTCGCCTTGCAGGCTTATGCTGCTCCCCACAGGAATGCTTAGCTGTATCTCGGGTATCCAATGCACGTCCATCCTGTTCGCCTTTTGGGCAAAATCTCTGGCTCCGGTTACGCTGAACAGGTAGCCGGTATCAAGCTCTGCTGAGGATAGTGCAGTGGGTACTAACACCGCAAAAAGCATGAGTATTATGACGTATCTCACTGCTTATCCCTTGCTACAATGCCAAACATTAGAATCTCGTTAATCTGTGCTACCATTTGCTCTACACTTCCAAATTTGTTTAGCATAGCTTCGTTATCCACCATTTTGTTTATCTCCTCCATAAACAGCAGGATAAAATCCACGTTTACTTTGGGGTTTATGTTCCCCTGCTGTTGTTCACGTGTAAAGAAGCTACGAACGCTTTGTAATGCTGCTCCTCTAATCTCACTAAGGTAATTAGCTGTAATAGGAGTAAGCAGGATGCTATGTACCATCTCCTCGCCCAGATTGCTTATCAGATTGCGCTTACTGCTTATAATCTGCTCAAGTTTTTCTTTTATGCTTTTGCCGGATTGCATAATGGTATCCGAGATGCTTATATGACGCTCAATGATGGACTTCACCATAGCAATTATCAGCTCGTCCTTACCTGCGTAATACTTATAAAAAGTAACCTTGCTAACCCCCGCTGTCCGGCATATCTCCTCTATACTAACCCGCTGAAACCCGTGCTTACGAAACAATTGATACGCTGCCTTCAGCAAGGCGGCTTGCTTGGCATTGCTTATGTTCGAAACTATTTCATCGGGGTATACTGTCATATGCTTTACGTCTATCCTCATGCTTTACGATTATGGTGATAATATACGCGAATCGTTTATGTTGTCAAGTCAATTCTTGTGAACTGAACCCAAAGGACGATTTCTTATAGTTCCAACCCATATAATACCACCCTCTATAATATAGGGGGAGACAAAAAACCCATTTGAGAGACAAAACGGCATTTATTTTCACGAACGCGAAAAAAATATTGAGGAGAAGCCGATATACCTGTTCTGCAATCAGCTATAAAACAATATCTCCGCNNGGCTTTTTCTTGCTTGTCCGGCGGATAGCCATACTTACGTAGTATGCGCTTCACCATCACCCGCAGCTTTGCCCTTGCCTGTTCCCGTATTGCCCAATCTATCGTAACGTTTTTCTTCACAGTTTCTATCAGCTCTTTGGCTATCAGCTTCAAGGTATCATCCCCCAGCACCATTACAGCGCTATCGTTAGCTTCTAAAGCATCATAAAAAGCCACTTCATCCTCGGTTAAATGCAGCTTTTCGCCCCTCTCCTGAGCTTCGCGGATGTCCTTTGCCAGGCCGATAAGTTCCTCGATAACCTGAGCAGTTTCAATCGCCCTGTTCTGGTATTTGCGGATGCTTTCCGAGAGCATATCAGTAAAAGAACGCGATTGCACGGCATTTGTCCTGAAACGGCTCTTTATCTCATCTTTCAGCAGTTTGTTCAGCAGCTCCACCGCCAGATTCTTATAGGGCATATTCTTGATATCTGCCAAAAAATCATCGGATAATATCGAGATATCCGGCTTCGTCAAGCCTGCAGCTTCAAAGATATCCACCACCTTATCGCTGGATATGGCTTTGGATACCAGTTGCCGAATTGCCGTTTCCATCCCCAATCCACCGTCATTGCTTCCATAGCGAGATTTCACAATAGCAGCTTTCACAGTCTGGAAAAACGCCACACATTCCCTAATCTCCAATGCTTCCTCGTGCGGAACCGCCAACGCAAAGGCCTTGGTAAGCTTTGCAACGGATTCTATCAAATGGCTTTTACCGTTCTCCATCCCCAGTATAAATTCCTGCGCCGGAGCTATTATGTCCAGCTTATCCTTGGGTGTGCCGTTAAGCCAGATAGTCCAATCGAACCCATCGAACAGCCTTAAACACTGCTCATATTGCTCCTTCAGCACTGCCACAGCTTCTTCCTGATTTATGGTAACCGTTTCCTTACCACCGCTTTGGGTGTAAACTGCCAAAGCCTTCTTCAGCTCATCTGCCAGCCCCAGATAATCCACAATCAAGCCACCCGGTTTGTCCTTGTAAACCCTGTTCACCCTGGCAATTGCCTGCATCAAACCATGCCCGTGCATCGGTTTATCCACATACATCGTATGCAGACAGGGCACATCAAAGCCGGTTAGCCACATATCCCGCACAATAACGATCCGTAGCTTATCGGCAGGATCTTTGAACCTCTCTGCTATCGTATCGCGCCGTTCTTTGCTGCGCAGGTGTATTTGGTATGGCAGTGGATCAGAGGGGTTTCCCGTCATCATCACCTTAATCGCTCCATCGTTATCATCTTCCGAATGCCAGCCCGGCTTCAGAACGCAGAGGGCATTGTATAGCTCCACACAAATTCTGCGACTCATACACACAATCAGTGCCTTGCCCTGGATTATCTCAGCGCGCGTTTCCCAGTGTTTCAGCAGGTCTGCTGCTATCAGGTTCAAGCGTTTATCCGCCCCCACCACTGCTTCCAGGGCTGCCCATTTGCTTTTCAGCTTTTCCTTTTCGTCCGGTTCCCTGCCTTCGGTGATATCATCAAACTCTATGTCCAGATGCGGTTTTTTCTGTTCATTCAGGCTCAGCTTTGCCAATCTGCTTTCGTAATAGATGGGCACAGTGGCATTATCCAACACAGCCTGCTGGATATCATAGATGCTGATATAATTCCCAAACACCGCTCTGGTGCTGCGATCGCTAAGCTCCACGGGTGTGCCTGTAAAGGCTATAAAGCTGGCATTGGGCAAGGCATCCCGCATGTGCTTGGCAAAGCCATCAATGAATGCATACTGGCTGCGATGCGCCTCATCGGCTATCACCACAATATTTCTGCGCTGGCTTAAACAAGGGTATTCACCGCCCCTGTCATCTGGCATAAACTTTTGAATGGTGCTAAAGATAACCCCGCCGGATGCCACTTGCAGTAGCCCCCGCAAATCATTTCTGCTATCTGCCTGCCTGGGAGTTTGGCGGATAAGCTCCTTGCAAGCGCAAAAGGTGCGGAATAGCTGATCGTCCAGATCGTTCCTGTCTGTCAAAACCACTATTGTGGGGTTTTCCATCGCCGGATGCTGAATTATCCTGCCCGCATAAAAAGCCATGGTTAGGCTTTTTCCGCTGCCCTGAGTGTGCCANNGCTGTCGCCCTGTGCGGATATGGCTTGCACGGTTTTATCCACTGCCACATTAACCGCATGAAACTGGTGATAACCCGCCACCTTCTTGATAATCTTATCCTTATTCACTTCAAACACGGTGAAATAGCGGATTAAGCTTAGGATATTATGCTTATCAAACACGCCCCTTAGCAGCACTTCCATCTGTGATACGTATGCTCTGCTTGTCATTCTCGATTCAGTCGGGAATTCAGTCTTATCACCTTCATCATCTATCCTGCGCCAGGGCATCATCCATTCCCTGCCGGAGCTAAGCGTCCCCAGCCTGGCTTCTATGCCATCGGTAACTATTAACAGCGCATTATACACAAACAGCGAAGGTATCTGAGCCATATAGGTCTGCAACTGGTTATACGCGCTCCAGATGCTTGCCTTCTCGTCCGCAGGGTTCTTAACCTCGATAACCGCCAGGGGAATGCCATTTATAAAAATAACTATATCCGGCCTTCTGATGTGCTGCCCTTCCACCACCGTCATCTGGCTTACCGCCATAAAGCTGTTGTTATCCACCAGCTCAAAATCTATCAGCCTGGCAGAGGCATTTACTATTCTGCCACTCTCACGGTAAGCAACCGGAACACCCTCCACCAGCAGCTTGTGAAACGCCATATTATTGCGTATTAACGAGGGATGCTGCACCAGCTTTACTTGTCTAATGGCTTCGCTAAGGCATTCCTCCGGCAGCCGGGGGTTTAGCATGCGCAGCTTATCCCGCAGGATATCTGCTTTGATAAGCTCTATAACGCTATCCTCTGCCAATAGCCGGGGATAGCTGTAGGTGCTATAACCCAACTCTTGCAGTATCTGCAATGCGACTGATTCTACTGGTTTTTCTAACATATCACTAATATCATCCCATCATTTTTCAAGTCTTGCTCCTGGCATTCTGCCTGGTTTTGTAAAGCTTTTCTGTAAAGCCACCCTCTTTCGTAAAAGCATCTGCCAGAGCCTGTATCTGTCTGTCCAATAAAGAGCAAGCTACACCAATCAGCACCAATGCTGCATTTGCGGCAATCTCGGAATACTTAGGTGGATTAGTGAAGTGTGCAGGATTATCTTCACTGGACCTTATGGACTTCATGGACGCTATAGTCTCGCTAAGTGTTAGTACAAGTCCAACCTGTCCCTCCTGTCCATCCTGTCCATCTTGTCTATTTAGTCTATTCTGCCCATCTTGTCCACCCCATCCGTTTCTCACTTCCCGCACCCATTCTGCCACCTCATCTGCTGTGCGGCATCTCCGCTGCACCAAAGCCTTTCGCAGTGGTTCATCCTCTGCCCACAGTGCAAATCCACCTTGCCTTAGATAATCCTCATAATCCAGCTTTAGCTCTTCCAGACTGGCTCTGGCAACATTGATAAGTTTTAGCTCCGTTTTCTTGGATGTCCCGCTTGCCTGGCTGCCCTCGGCAATGTTTTGCACACCTGAACGTGCCGCCTGCACCATCTGATCCCTTGTTCTGCTGAACTTGCTGATATACCGCTCACAAAACCGCACCGTGATGTCATAAACCAATTGTGCCAATTGAAAGCTCTTTAGCTTGCGGTAGCCCCCATGTTTGGGTATCAGTGGTTCCTGTCCTGAATCTGTTTTTGTCTTTTGGATCATCTCACTTTCTCTTTTCCAAAATTCTTCCCATCATCCTCATCATGCCAGCACAGCCATCAAGACCATCGCGTCCACAACGTCCATACCGTCCATACTGATCATAATGTCCATATCTTAGCCCCAAGGCTTGGCGGAGCCATCTGCCAACAGCCGGGGATAGCTGTGGCTACCATAACCAGCACTTGCAGGAGAAGCATTGCGACTGATACAATCGGTTTTTCCAACATTTCACTTTATTATTCCTATACCATATTGCTACACTCAGCAAAATGGTTTTGCGAGATAATTGCTATATATAGCTGTAAGTATTCCATGATTCTCACTTGTTCTTTTTGGGAAGCTTTGGTTGTTTTCGTGTTTCTTTTTCCACACTGGCTTCATCATGGTTGAGCCTTCTTTCTGTTTTCTTTACATCCTCATCAGGTGGAAGAGTTTCAGGTTTTACACCTCTTTCCAATAGGATTCTTCTAATAGCCGCATTGTTTTCTACATGTTCCTTGCTTATGCTCGGAGTTCCTTTGAGGTCTTTGTCTACTACATTATGGCTTGTCAATTCTGTTGCCAGGTCTTTTGCTTTTATTGTAACAGTAGGCAGGAAATCAGCCAGAGCTCTCTTCTCTGGAACCTGTAGCTTTCTTTTCATGTCCGATGTATTGTGCCCACCAAACAAAGCTTCATCACCATTAGAGCGAATAACTGCAAAACCTTGAGAATCTATACCCCGTTCATAGATTATCCCTGATAGTTTGCTTTCAGTTTTTGATAGCTTCTCTCTCGCAACTACTCTATCAATATCAAGTAACCTTTTTTCGATTATCTCTTGCTTTCTAGTCTGTACGGCAAAATAAGTTTGTGCAAAAGCTATTTCTTGTTTCGACGGGTTGCCATTTTGTGCTATTAAGTAGCATAGATATCTGGACAATGCAATATCATCAACTTCTCTTTCGGATCCACTACCTAAGGGTACCATTATGGTGATCTCAACGAAATGGTCTAAGCTACTTATTTCGGCATTGTTACATGCTTCTATAGCTTTATCAACTACATTAAGAAAGTTTCTCCAATCCTTATACCCGAGTATTAATTGGAGCTCTCGTGCACTCCAGCATTCAACCTCATCTAATAGAAAACTGGCTTCTTCAAATCTCTTGAATAGNNGCTACTTTCTCTTTATCCATACTATCCTCTCTTTAGTATCATTTCCATGCTTGACAGAATTCTGCTTTCATTGTTTTGTGATGCTGTTCGTTACCTGAGGTAATCGAAACTGCATAGGTTTTATCCGTTGTACCCGCATAAGCGAAACGACGGTTTTTCGTTATTTTCTTGTATAGTACTTATCGAACTCATTGAACACACCATTACTGTATAGCCATTGCTTCATAGACTTCTTGCTGTTTGGATTAAGCTTTCTTTCGTAACTTAAGCTTGGTTTCCCCTTAACTAATTTGATGAGTGACGAAAACTCTTTGTTAGCCCTAAAGCCTCGATACATACTTGTGCATTTATCCTTAAGTTCAGTATAAGTATATGGGTACAATTTACGTGTNNATTCATCGTCAGATAAATTTATAGGGGTTGCATTGGCGTCTTTGGAAAGACAGACTTTTATCGCTTCATCAGATGATGATTTAGAGAATTTCAAATCAAGCCTTAATGAAACATTGTATGGCTTATCTGAGTTGTAATCTGCGCATTTATCAATTAGTAAGTTCAGATAAGTTAAAGTGTTCATCACCTGTTTTGATTGTGATGATATGGAGAATGCCGTGAGTTCATTTGGATAATAGAAGGTCATTGGCAAAATGAACATATTCAAAGCAGATAGGTCAACTTGGAACCAATCTTTTAAAATATTCAAATAATTACGTATCGAAGCAGCGCCAAATTCATTTACCCTTATA
>DIMZ01000104.1:0-4223 GCA_002425825.1 Cloacimonetes bacterium UBA5553
CGCCTTTGCTTGCAGGTAGCTGGTTATTTTGCGGCGCATTTCTACTGCGGGCCGGTAACCCTGGAGGATTTCGACCAGGTATTGGTAGTAGATGCCGGTTTCGCGAGATAACTGCGCCTTGGATATCTTGCGCCGGGCAAGCTCTGCCCGGATTTCTTCTGCGCTAAGGATGGGCTTAGATTTCATATAAACTCCTTATAGGTGACAAAGTTACAAGGTGATAAAGTGATGATGTGGTTGACAAAAAAGGGGACGCTCCCCATGCTGGGATAACACACAAATAAGCGCATAAGGAGCGTGAGAAGATGACGTTTATAAACAGAAAGGCAGATTACGTGGATGGCAACTTGGAAACCATCACACGCATTGCAAATGATCTTACGGAGAAGCAGATAAATTATCTGTATGAAGTGATTTGGTTTGGNNGTATAAGGCTGTAAGGGGTAGTATTATTCAAGCTATCCGCAGCGGGTATGATCGGCTTATCTTTGATAGCGAGGCAGAGTATCAAAGGATTAAGAAACGCTGTTCCGAAAAGACGTGGGCATGCTTGATTATGTGGACTATTTGGGAACTGTATTACTCTCCCCTGATGATTGAGTTTAAGCCTAACGAAAGATATCATCCTTTTACAGCAGTTGGACTTGGGTCTAATTTCTTTACAGCTCATGAGATTACTATTGATTACTGGCCATTCCAGAATTACGACAGCCCTTTTGACGACGTGAAGCAAAATCTTGAAAGTAACTGTTGTATACCTTCAAGGCCTGAGAATAGCTTAGGGGGCAATTTATAAAACGCAACTGACGCCAGACAGGAGTAAAAAGCTTATCTCCCGGATGTAGAAATTGCTGTGCTGCGAGACCGTAGATTATTGGATCCCATTCCTGATGGTTAACATAATCAGCAAGGGTTTTAGCAATGGATCGGACTTTAACCTCTTGCCTGCGTCTGATTGCAAGATCGGCAACCAGGGTATTCCTGCATGCATCTATGCCAGCGCTTTTATCAGCATGTGTTAGGCTTAATTCAGAATACAGCACACAGAGATGCGCATAAAGCTCAGATGACNNCTTCGGCAATCCCAAGCTGATCTGCTATAGCCTCGGCGCGGAGTTTAAGCCTTTCTTCATACAGCTTTTTCAGAGGGTTATAAGGCTTGCCGTTATCTGCTATGAGCATGTGTTGAATTTCGTGTTGCGAAGCTGCTTTAACAAAGGCACTGGTGATTGCACGAGTATCGGTATCTGAGGGAACAACTATAGAGAAACCAATTGGAGAACCCTCCGAGAACCAAATGTCTCTGGGTTTGGGGAGAGATTCTGCAAACAGACGCTTCGGGCAGTAATGCTTGCGAAAGAATTCAGCATCACGGCGTTTTAGAAATCGACGGTGTTTCTTTTCAGCCTGGCGAAGTAGATTACCAAGCTCGGTGGCTGATTGTTGGATACGTTGTTGTAATGTCATGTGATACTCCTTGTGAATGATAGAATTGGTGATTTTGTTGACATAATTCCCCACTATTGCCAAATAGGTTGAGATTGGGCCGGCAAGGAAGGAAGAAATGATAAATGACATGATATTCCAATTAGCTGTAGCGCACTGTATCCGTGTTATGCCCGGAGATGATCTAAATAACATGGATGTTCTAAGAAACACTACCATACAAACATACCATCAACTTCTCGACATTTACAACGACCTCGATAAGAAGCTAAAGGCTGATCGTAAACCAGGTGTTGTAAATATCCGAACCCTCTAATAAATAAAAACATGCCGGCTCAACTCTACTTAGTAACAAGGGGCATAAATACGCATCTCTCTGCCATTTCTGCCTTGAACATATCAACAATTATATTGACATCTGAATAGGTTAAACCGCTAAACAACTTGCCAAGTGCATCCAGATAATCTTGGTAAGATGCTGATGATTCGGACATCCCAAGAGCAGAAAGAAAAGATTCTTTCATCTCTTTGTGCGAAAGGTTTTGAGGTGTGGTCGGATTGGCGTCCGACCCTACGGAATGAACTTTGTGCTTGACATTCATAATAACCGCCTTTTTTTGTAGTCTATGTGTATAGGGACAAGGTACGCAGTTATGGTGTATGTGTCAAGAACAAAATACGTAAAAATGGTGTATCAAGATGAAAGAAAGCTCCTCACGCTTGCTAACTATCAGAAAAGACATGCAGTTGACGCAAGTGCAATTTGCAAAAAAATTAGGAATAACACAGAATGTTTATACTCGTTACGAGACTGGCAAGTTAGACTTACCTGAGCACCTGAAGGAAAAATTACACCAGATTGGCGTAAACCTGAACTGGCTAATCACTGGCAAGGGGCCGATGTTCCAGGAGTTGATTCCGATGGATGCGAGTATATTGGAAGACACTATTCGGTTGCCGATAAGCGCGGAGATAGCCGCGGGAGAGCCATGTGAGGTGGTGTTAGACGAGCCATTAGGTTATCTGAATATCCCGCGGTCACTGCTTAATTTACCCCCGCCGTACTTTATGTTTCGGGTGAAGGGGCGTAGCATGGAGCCGCACATACTGCACGGGGACATAGTTATTTGCAGCCAGACATATCCCGCACCACATGAGCTGAGCGGAAAGATAATGGCATTTAGGACGCATGATGGGATAACGCTGAAGAAGCTATTTTTGGATGATAAGAACCGGATAATGTGGCTGATGCCAATAAACCATGAGTTTAGCCCCGTGCTCTATGATGAGGACGGCGAGGAGATTGTGATGATAGGGCTGCTGGACATAGCAATACGGAGTTTTAACAGGGAGTAGGAAGGAGGACAAGTTGAACATTGATGCCTATTTAATTTTACCTATGAGCGAGAGGCTAAAAGAGAGCAATATCCAGAGCCTAAGCAATGATGATCTTGAGGCTGCATTAAAGCACACTGAAGAGCATGAGTTGTGCTGCAGGATTGTTTCAGAAATGGAGCGGCGGGGAAAGGAAGGATTGTATCAAAAGAGAATATCACCTGCTAAAGTTGAGAATGATGACCACAATGAACAAGCCAAGAATAGTGGAAAACCAAAGGGTGGACTGAAGTATCATAAGATAGTTGCAATTCTCTTCATAATGTGGGGTTGGGTGTTTTTGGTAATATCCGGGATAATGCTTACGGAGGCTTTGTTTTATCCATATATTCATGATAAAACTTTGCATTACGTGATAATGGGACTATTAGGTGTTTCCGGTGTTATGTGTGTCGGGTTTGGGCATGTTTTATTGGTTGTTTTGAGGCATAAAACAACATGAATAGAAGTATAGTTGATGGCACCATAAACCCCGGGGAGCATGCGATATGACGGCGGGGATAATGGTGTTGATTGTGGCTGATTGTGACAGAGTGATACAGAAAAAAGAGAGGGAGGGGGCATATTTTGCTTGACGATTCTTTACCTATAGATAAAGTGGAACAAATAGAGTGTCTGGATAAACACATGGGATCACTGGTGCATTTTAGGAATCTTAACCCTATAGTGTCGCTGTTTGTTCGCGAGGAAATTTTCGATGAATTTGTGGAACTCATCAGCAGCAGAATGAATAAGTTTATAGCGATCGCGTCTGTTGTTTATGATAACAGGCACCAGGATGATTTGTACAAAATTGAGAAGAGGAATCCCACGGTTACTGCCATGAAGTTTAGAAACAGTGTGAATAACACAAGGGTATATTGCCGAGAAATTAACGCTGTAAGTGGTAAACAGGTTATAGTTTGTGCGATACACAAAGACAAGAAAAACCAAAAGAATCAATATAAAGAAAACAATATAATAAAAAAGGTGGCTGGTTATGAGTTCCCAAAACACTCATGAGAAACTTAGGCAATCTATCCAGGGTAATCTTCGCAGATATGAGGCAATAGCCTTAAACATGGCGATTACGTTTGAACTGGAAGATTTCATCACGCAGAGGGGTATTAGCAAGCAAGAGCTTGCCAAGGCAGCAGGAGTAAGCCCTTCTTATCTCAGCCAGGTGTTTTCCGGCGATAAACTCCTGAATCTGCCTATGTTAGCAGGCATTTCCCAAGAATATAAGGTGCGGTTTAAGCTGGATATTGAACAGATGGAGGTGAATAGGATAAAGGAAATTGAGAATTTCATCTATCCCATCCTTGTTAAAAAACAGCCTAACTATAGCAGTCTGAACGGCTATTTGCAATTTGATATGGCGCAAGAGCGTAACTGGAAGAGAG